>JANPHE010000316.1:0-17719 GCA_031424295.1 Segetibacter sp.
AATTTCTCTACTGATATAGATCGATTTACCTAATGTCTAAAATTTCGCTATATAAAGTTTGTTAACCACAATTAGCTTTTCTAAAAAAATATTTGTGCATATAATACTTCGTTTTGTGATACTCTATTTTTGCTTTCAAATAATTGGCGGCAAACGACATATATCCATCTTTAAGTCTAAAATAATGACATTCATCAGAGGTTGCCATACACCTCCGGTTAAATATGGTCCATTATAATTAGCAATTAGTATGTTTGAAATTAACGAAGGCGAAAGTAATGAAAAGGCGCTACTCATTACCTCCAAATGGAAAGCAGCTTCCCATTCTATATATTCTACAAAGCACTTATTTAACGGTTGCCAACTACCTAATTATAATAAATTAAATATACTTCGGAACAATTAAGCTTACAACCAAATGCCTTAACCTGATATGGTAAAAGGAAAATAAAAATGACCTTAAAATATTTTTTGGTTTTGAACAATTCTTTTTAGTGAATTGTAATTATTATTTCTAAACTAAAAACTAAATATTATGTCACAAAAACTTTCTTGGAGAAAATTAATTCGACTGTCTTTTTCTTTTATGGTTGTAGCATTTTTACTCACGGCTTGTTCAAAAAATGGCATACAAGTTTCACCCGATGGCAATAATGAAGAAGCAACTATTGCGAATGAAGGAAGAGCACTAGAACAAACTGCCCTACCGAATGCAATTGCTTCTTCTGGAAATCTAAACTTTGAGAGTTTAGAACAAATGCGAAACAATAGCAATATTGTACAAATTGCTGTTTCGAACCCAAATTTTTCATCTTTGGTGGCTGCTGTAGTAAAAACAGGTTTGGTTGATGCTTTGTCTAATGCAAATGCTAACTTAACTGTGTTTGCACCAACTAATACAGCATTTGCACAATTACCTTCACCATTTAATAATTCTACTAACATTTCTGCTATTACAGATGTTACACAAATAAATTTTTTAAGAGACGTTTTGCTGTATCATGTGATCGGTTCAGAAGTATTTAGCAACCAAATAGCTTCAGGTAGAAGTAGTGCTGTTACCATTAAGTCTCAAGTTTCAGGCAATGATAATACCATATATTTTTCCAATACATTTCGATTGATCAGAATAAATGGACAAAGCAATGTGGTGCATCCAAACCTTAATGCTACCAATGGTGTAATACATGTAATAGACAAAGTACTACTACCTCCAACTAACACGATTGCAGGTATTGCCATTGGTAATCCTGATTTTTCAACCCTCGTTGCTGCTTTGGTTAAAACTAACCTAGCAGGCGTATTTTCTGGCAATGGCGACTTCACCGTATTTGCGCCTACAAACGCAGCTTTCGCACAATTGCCTTCACCCTTTAACAATGCACAAAACATTAATGGCATTACCAATCAAGTAGAGATTGATGCTTTAGCTAACATCTTGAAGTACCATGTTATAGCAAGCAGATATTTCGCATGGGATCTTGGAATACTTCAAAGAACCACTACGATAGCAGCAGCACCCAACAACAAGGTAACCACCTCTCTTGGCTTTAATCGTGGTTTTGTAAAAGGGGATGCTAACAATACATTTTCTAGAATTAACCCTGCAGATATTTTAGCTACCAATGGTGTAATTCAGGTAATTGATCGTGTATTATTGCCTAAGTAATCTCTAGACATATACAATTTAAATAAAAGAAGCTATCTTTATTAGATGGCTTCTTTTATTTAAATTACAAACCAGGGAGGAAGTGGTCGGCCAAACTCTTTAGCTACGTCTGGGGTTGTTGTTATATTTCCGAATAATTTTTTTAGGATAGAAAGTTCACTGATTTCGTCCAGGAGGATGAGGCAACTAGTGTCAGAGATGATAGTTCTGTGCATTCTTGATATCTTTTTCTAGTTCCATTTCAGAATATTCAAAAACTGATACCTCATAATTTCCTAAAAGTTCCATGAATGTCCGCTTAGAGTAACCAGCAAGTTCGGCAGCTTGCCCTAAAGACAATGAACCTTTTTCATAAAGCTTAGCTGCAAAAAGAGTTTTGGCTTCATGTTCATCCAGATTGTCAGGTATTTCTAGCGTCAATTTTTTCATGAACTAAATTTAAGAAAAATTGATAAACGTTTCTAATTACTTAGCTTATTAAAGAAAGCTTTTCGCCCTTACAAGTTCCTCATGTCCAAATCTCCCTCAATCTTCGAGGTCTTTTCGTCCTGTTAAGGATAATCTTTCTATACATCGTGTGCAAGCTATAGACCCCGGCTTGGGTTAACAGCGCCGAATCCCGTTCAGCAGAGACTGCAATGATAAAATATAAAACACCATATCCTTTCCATCCAGAAAACTAAAATGTTTTGACGATTAAAAATTAATTTCCTTAATTTCATTTCTTGATTGTGTAAAAAATACACATTTTACAATTTAATTCCGCCTACATGAAAAAAGTTGCCTTACTGGCTATTTTAATTGCTTTGTGCCTTCCTTCCATTTCACAAGTAGACTTCCGAAAAGAAACCATTTATTTTTTAATTACATCCCGCTTTAATGATGGTGATTCCACCAACAATGCACCCAATGAGTGGTGTTCCTATTTTCCGGGAAACCCTAACAATGCCAATTTTAGCGGCCCGCAGGATGTAACATGGCGTGGCGATTTCAGGGGATTAATACAGAAACTAGATTACATCAAAGACCTTGGTTTTACTGCCATTTGGATAACGCCGGTTGTTCAAAACAGAGGTCCTTTGGACTATCACGGCTATCATGCATGGGATTTTACAAAAGTTGACAATAGGTTAACTTCTCCCGGTGCAGGCTTCAAGGATTTAATTGACGCAGCCCATGCCAAAGGAATGAAAGTAATTCTGGACATGGTGACCAACCACTCCGGAAGATTTGGTATAAAAGATGCCTCAGAATTAAAATACAATACAGACCCTACGCAACCGTGGGGCAAAGATAAAAATGGCAATGCTCTTGTTGATAATCCCAATTGGTCTTATGATGGACTTACACCAAATCCATTAGACGATAAAATATGGAGCCGTTCAAATATTGCGAAAATGCCGTCACCTTATAATTCCAATCTGGCAAATTATAACTGGCCTAGCACGCAGTCCTTTGTCAATACATCAGATCCTGCATGGTTTCACCAATGGGGCAATGGTTTTGTACAAGGCTGGGACGATACAACCAATTGCTACAATGGAGCAATAGCAGGCGATTGCCCGGATTTGAATACAGGTAGCAAATCTGTTCAAGATTACTTTTTCAATGCTTACAAGCAGTATATAGACATGGGTATAGATGGGATGAGATGGGATACATGGAAGCATATGAGCAAAGAAGATGTTTTTGTATTAATGGACCGTTTCAAAGCAGTAAACCCTAACCTGTTTATTTTTGGTGAAGTAGCTCAAAAAAGACACGAATTGCACCAGGTACAGGAACTGAATCCACATTGGTACACCTGGCGTGGGGGTGTTGGAACCTCTGCGCCATCAGGCGCTTCTGTACTAGATTTTTATGCAGAAGGTACGTTTCACAATATTTTTCAGGATGGCGGTGGATTTAGTGGCGTTTCAGCCGCTGCGAGATATGATAACCTATATTCAGATCCTTCACAATTGGTAACCTGGCTGGACAACCATGATTTTGGGCCCAATAATGATTGGAACCAACGATACAGTGGCAGTGATGAAAACCTAGCAGCTTGTATGAACTTTATGTTTACCTGGCGAGGTATCCCTTCTATATATTATGGTACAGAAATGCGGTTTAAATCAGGCGCCTGGACAGACATTCATGATGCCTCAGATATAAATAAAAGTCTGGACAATACCGGTCGTGCATACTATGGCGATGTGATGAACAATGCACCCAATCACATTATCTACAAACACATCAAGAAACTGAATGCGATTAGAAAAGCAATTCCTGCTTTACAAAATGGTTCCTGGTCATGGGGAGGCAATGGTCCGGGAAATGGGATAGGATATACCCGTCGGTCAGGAAGTAGTTTTGCAGTGGTGGGACTAGCCAAAGATGGTGCTGCGTCTTTCAATTTTACAGGCGTCGACAATGGAACTTATAGAGATGCAGTGACCGGAAAAACGGTCAGTGTATCAAACGGCAATCTTGGATTTACTGTTACCTCTGGATCTGCCGGCATTTATGTTTTAAATGGTCCTGGATTGATTGGTGACAATGGTGCCGGTTTCTTTGAAGCATGTACATCAGGATGTACAACTTCGCCTGTTGTAAAAATTTCTCCGGTCAGCAATAATTATGTTGCTCCGGTTACAGTTACGATGTCAGCTTCTGGCGGCACAGGCCCTTATAGCATTTACTATACTTTAAACGGAACTCAACCAACCACAGCTAGTTCTAAATATAATGCTTCATTTACAATAAGCAGCAGAAAAATTGTAAGAGCAATAGCAGTAGATGCTAGTGGAAAAGTATCAGACCTTGATGGACAACAATATACATTTGAATTACCCCAATTGGTTTTAAATGCTACGCCTCCGGCAGGCAATTACTTTAGTGCACAATCAATAACGCTGATTACCATAGGTGGCAAAAAGCCTATTAAAGTTTACTTCACAATAAATGGCAATACGCCTACTATTTCCAGCACTTTGTACACTGTTCCAATTTCAGTTTCAACAGCCAAAACAATAAAAGCGCTAGCTGTTGACTCAAACAATACGCAAACTACATTAACAGCTGCTTATACTTTCATTATTCCGCCACCGGTTGTTACTGCTTCTCCTGCTGCAGGAAATTATCCTACGCCTCCTATTACCGTTTCGTTGAGTGCCAGTTCGCCAAAGCCTCCGGTAAAAATATATTACACTACCAACGGTACAACGCCAACAATATCAAGTACGCTTTATACCAGTTCATTTTCGCTAACCGGAACTGCAACTGCAACGAAAGTGGTTAAATTTATTGGAGTTGATTCATTAGGCAACACATCAACGGTTGACAGTGTTAAATACACTTTTGCCCAAATTCCCGACATCTGGATTTATTTCAGAAAGCCAGCCACCTGGGCAGGGGCTAAAATTCATTATTGGAACGCTTTACCCACAGGTTCGTTAGCAAGTAGTACATGGCCCGGAGTTGATATGACTTTGCATTGCAATGATTGGTATAAGTTTAAATTTTCTGGAATCAACTCAACAAATATTGTATTTAATGATGGGGCAGGTAAACAAACAGCTGACCTTTCGGCAACAACAACCAGCTATTATGACAATGCGTGGCTAACAACAATTCCGACTATGTGCAATGGAGTAAACACACCTCCAGTTGTGAGCATTACACCGGCAAGCACAACATTTGCAGACAGTATAAAAGTCACTTTATCAGTAACAGATGACAAAGCTGGAAGCGTTATTTATTATACCACAAATGGTTCTGTTGCTTCCACAACATCTACTATTTATAGTGCTCCTTTTTGGGTTAAGTCAACAACAACTGTAAATGCAACTGCTAAAGATGCAGATGGAGCAATGGCAGCTTCTCCTGCTACAGCAACATATACAAAAGGTTCTATTGCCGGTGGTATTACTGTTTACTTTGAGAATACTGCATTATGGCCACAATCAAAGGTTTATTGTTGGTCTGCAGTGCCTACAACCTACACCTGTTCGGCTTGGCCGGGGGTAAATATGTCACCGGTTACGGGTTGTCCAAATTGGTGGTCCTATACATTCCCTAATGTAACAAGCACTAACCTCATCTTCAATAGTGGAACAGGCGTTCAGTCTGCCGATCTTACCAGAACAACAGGTACTTATAGCTATTCATGGGCGACCAAATTATGGACCAATGGTGGGCCAGCTTGTTTGAAAACAAATACCACTCCTAGTGTTACAATTACACCCGGTACCAGTACTTTCGCTGACAGTGTAAAAGTTATTTTAAAAGCTACTGACGACACTACGGGAAGCAAAGTGTATTATACCACAGACGGAACGAACCCAACAAATAAATCAAAGAGGTACTCCAAGGCCTTCTGGTTAAAAGCAACTACTTCTATAAGGGCCATTGCCCAGGATATTGACAGCGCATACTCACCTGTGGTTTCAGCCACGCTAACCAAAGCTGGAATTATTACTGTGTATTTTGAGAATACTTCCCTTTGGGCTAAGCCAAGAGTAGAATGCTGGTCTCCTGTTCCATCAACTTATACAGGATGCATTGCAACTCCAGGAAGATTAATGACTCAGGTACTCAATTGCGGCAATTGGTGGAAATATTCCTTCTTAGGTGTCAATTCAATCAACTTGAGATTTAACAACGGAAGTGCGCAAAAAACAGTTGATCTGATTAGAAGCACTACAGGAACATTTAGTTATTCATTCCTATCAAAGGCATGGACAAGCGGTGCACCTACTTGTTTTTCAATTGCGGCCAAAACACCCGGCACTTTTGAATTGCTTGATGATGCTAACAAGCTAATATCCTTTATAACGCCTAATCCGGTTACCACCAACACGCCGACTCTTCATATTGAAACTAAAACTTCGGGTATAGGAAGCATTCAAATAATTGATCAAAGAGGAGCTATAATAAAGACCCTAAGCAATGTAAATTTAAAATCAGGGGAGAATACAATTCCAATTAATCTTGCTGGAAAAGGATCAGGATACTATGTTGCAATTGTAAGAATGGAAAAAAATTACAGGCCTGTAAAGTTTATTGTAAGTCAATAATCTGGTAAAATTTAATTATAAAAAAAGCCTTCCGTCAATTGACGGAAAGCTTTTTTTATAGCATCGTACATTATAGCTTTAACCCCTTAACTGTCCTTCGAACTTCTCCTTGAATTAAGTCTATATAATAAACGCCTGAAGGATATTTTTCTCCGAATCTGACAACGTTTTCTGAAATATTTTTCAACATTTCCACTCTTTTGCCATTGGAAGAATAAACATTTATGGTAGAAACCCTGGCAATGGTAGATTTAATTTGAAGAATGAAATACCTGGATGTTGGATTGGGGGATAACGATAATGAAATCTGTTCATTTTCTCCAATATTATCAATATCACTTTTGGCAAATCCACAAAATGTAGGGTTCAACGGCTTTACCCTTACAACAAATGAAGTAACCGTTGTATTTCCAAAAGCGTCCTTAATGGTATACGCAACCGATGTAGTACCAACATTGTATAGCTGCTTACCAAGATAGTTGATACCTGATAAAGAAGATGATCTAATGGTTGCTCCAGTCATTGACCAGGAAACCGAAGTAACTCCACAAGGATCTGTAATGACCGGATTGGAAACAGCAACTATTTTACTACAACTATCAATCGTTGTAAACACGGTATAATTAGGCATAAACTTTACATAAGGCCGGGTGGTATCAGAAACAGAGACCGTAAATACACAAGAAGAAGTATTGCCTGACTTATCTGTGATTGTGTAAGTAACGTTTGATATTCCAATATTAAATACCCTTGAACCAATAAAATTAATACCGGACAAAACAGAACTTCCTGATGTAGCGCCGGATATAGTCCAAGTAAGTGAAGCAGCTCCACAATTGTCGGAGTAAGTTGGCTTAGGCACGTAAACTGAAGGGCTACAACTGCTGGTAACATACTTAACAACGTTGCCGGGACTGTAAATAACTGGTTTAATCGCTTCTTTTACTGTAACTGTAAAACTACAGGTTGCTGAGCTACCAAAATTATCCTTGGCAACATATGTAACGGTAGTAACCCCAACATTAAACCGCTTGGCAGCCAAATAATTTATTCCGGTTGTATCTGATGAACCTAAAGTTGCTCCTGACAATTTCCAAACAACTGAACTAATTGTACTTGTACAATTTCCCAGAACGGGTGCAGGCAAAGCCATACTGTCTGAACAACCTGTAGAAATGTTTTTGATGATAGATGAAGGACAAGTAATAGCAGGACATCCTGGAACGATTGTAAAACTAATAGCATTTACATTAAAGAAAATATTCCCCACTCCCATCACCATGATCCTGGCATTTGATGTAGCAATAGAAGGGATAAGAATGTTCTCAGTTCCATCATTTGGAGTATTAGCAGCAAGAGGATATGGAAATGAAATTCCTCCATCTGTAGATAAAAAGATATCTACATTTTGAGTGAGTACAGGTGCGGCATTAGTACCTGCTACATTCCAAGTAATGGTAGCCATATTGGTCCCATTTGCATTCCACACCGTTGGTGTATTTTGGGATGTTACAGTGAATGCAGCATTTCCGGCGGTTGTTACTTTCATATTAGAGAAACATACTCCACCTCCTCCGCTCCTATTATCCCGGACCGTTAGCCTGAAATTCATATCACGAACATAACCTGGGAGAACCTCACCTATAGAGGTCGTACCATTTAAAATATTCTGCAATTTTGGCAAAACCCTGTTAGGCGAAACTGTCGGTGGAAAAGATCTGAATAATGGGGCATCACCTGTTGGTGCATTCCAGTTGGTAAATGGTCCAGCTACATCTATTTCTTCCCAACTATAGGTTAGCGCATCTCCATCAGCATCGGTGCCTGATCCTGAAAGAATAAATGGAGTAGATACGGGTATTGTGTAATTATTTCCTGCAACTGCAACAGGCGCACGATTGTTTGTATTTGAAATAGCTGCACAAGCACTGCCTGCCCCCGTATTCGTAAATGCGGTAATCTCATTAAAACTAACTGCATGAAACTGGGGGTCGCTATTAGGTTGCAAATCGTTGGCAGCACAAATGCCAGCATATGCCATTATCGTAGAACCACTACCAGGTTCTGCATTTGTTGTTGTAGAACCATTGCCACTACAACTGCCCGAAGCTGCATTGAAAGTATGGCGAGCACCAAACTGATGCCCCATTTCATGAGCAACATAATCAATATCATAAGCGTCTCCTGTTGGATTGTAGCTTCCGGTAATTCCTTTCGCTTTATTATTATTGTTACAAACTACACCCAATCCTGCAAGTCCACCGCCGCCGGTACTAAAGGTGTGACCAATGTCATAATTGGCAGCTCCAATATTTGCATTGATCACCGTTTGGCTTTCATTGATCAAAATGCTTGCATTGTTATTACCGGTAAAGGGATCCGTTGCAGCATTCAAGTATTCTACTACATTATTATTTCCAATCAAAACCAATCTGACTGACAACTCTTTTTCAAACACGCCATTCACTCTGTTTACAGTGGTCACAATGGCTGAATGCAACAAAGCAGCAGAAGTACCTCCAACTGCTTGCGCATACTCGCCTGTGCAAGCAACCGCCAGGCGATATGTTCGCAATTGGGTACCTACACAAATTCCTCCCGTAGCAGCACGAAATTGTAATTCATTATTTCCATCCATCATTATCAGACCTTCTTCAGTAAAGGCCTTTGGTTTGAGGTCTTTTTTGAAATAAGAAATATAAGTAGCGGTTGTTCCCTGCGCATATGGGTCTATCCATACCGAACCGGTAATGGAAGAAAGTATCATTGCATGAAATCCAGCTGCCGTCCAATCAAGTGTTATGGTAGCAGTTCTATCTTCAATGCCCTGACCCCTATATGTTTTGATAGTGGGAAATTTCTCTTTTAACAATGGCTCGGAGATATCATACTCCTGAATTGTAAAATGACTAATTGAACCATCCGGCATTGGAATAGCAATTGCAGCAAGATCACTTCCTTTACTATGCACATTTTCATGTGGTGCCTTATTGAGTACCGTAAGCAAACTGGCTTGGTCAACTTCAATTTTCCTATAGACTTTTGGTATAATTGTCCTTTTACTTCCCTTTGAAGCGGACTGGTTCATGGATACATCTCTCCACTCCTGAGCATGTAAATGAAAAAATGAAAACATACACAAACAAGACAGATAATTGACAATTTTCTTCATGAATTTTAATTTAGCGTAACAAAAAATTTGTCCCATAACCAAGTTTATTAACAAAAAGTGCGGACAAACTTTGAATAAAAAAATTACTTAGAGGAAACAACGGAAAATCATCTTCAATATTGTTTGCCATTGATACTGATTTATCGCCAAGACATCAAACAAAATTTATGCTATACTGATGGTACAACTTTTTATCATTTTCGCCGTTTTACCTGAATAAAATACTATTTCTAAATTATTTTGCATCTGCGTACAGATGCTTAACAGCAAAAAAAACTCTTTTTGAAACACAATCACATCATTATATACTTCTTTGGAAAACCTCTTTGGAAAATGAAAAAATACTTTCTAAGCATCCTTTTAATGATGAGTTTCTGTGGTGTTCTTGCTCAAAAAAATACTAGCATTTCCTACTATTACAAAGGCACTAAAGTGTATTATCCAACATCTAATGATCGGCTAATTGTTGGAATGGAACCCGGACACTCGTTTGAGGAATACAAAATAGTAGTTTCCAAGTCTATAGGGATTTCAAGCGATTCCTTACTAGAAGTTATTCCAAATAGACAATTCTTAATAAAATATGGTCGTAACAATCAAAGAGATATTTTGGGTACGATAGCTAAACTAAAACTAGTGCCATGGATACAATTTGCCCGACCTGTTTTTGTAACGCCTTCTGGAAATTATAATAGTTACGGTGCTGAGTTTATTGTAAAGCTAAAATCGGGCATCAAGGTAGCTGCGATGAATAAATTAATGGAAACCAATAGTTGTTATTTGGTGAAAAAATACCCTTTTCAGAATGATATCTATATTCTTTCTGCAAGTGAAAAAAGTGGTTACGATGGTCTTAAAATGGCAAATGTATTTTATGAAACCGGGTTATTTGATTATGCTGAGCCAAATAAAATTGTGTATGATGCATTGCATGTTGCATTACCAAATGATCCATTGTACAATTTGCAATGGGGCCACAGAAATACAGGTGCAGTAGGAAATGGTGCTACAATAGGTGCAGATATGAAAGTGCCCGAAGCATGGGATATTACTATGGGAAAATCATACATTAAGGTAGGTATAATAGATGAAGGTGTTGATTTAACTCATCCTGATTTGCAAGCGAACCTATTGCAGGGCTTTAATGGGGCAACGTTAACTTCAAATCCGGGAGATGGTGCACCTCTACGTCCTGCCGGTGCGCATGGAACAAATTGTGCTGGAATAATAGCCGCAGTAGCCAACAATAATATTGGCATAGCAGGAATTGCCCCCAATTGCAAAATAATCCCCGCAACCATTTTTGGGAGTACAGGTGCCTATTTAGGAGACGCCGCCGTTGCTGCTTCTTTTGACTTTGTAAGACTAGCAGGTGCTGATGTAATATCTAATTCATGGGGCGGTGGTTCTGTAAGCAGCACCATAGATGCAGCCATCAATCGTGCGGTTACTTTAGGTAGAAACGGCAAAGGTTGCATCGTACTTTTCTCCAGCGGAAACAATAATACAAGTGCAGTAGGTTATCCTGCCAACAATAGCCAAGTCATTTCTGTAGGCGGTGTAAATATGTGTGGACAGCGAAAATCTGGAATTACTGATGTTTGTGATGGTGAAAATTTCTGGGGAGCTAATTATGGAACCGGTCTTGATGTAGTAGCCCCTTGTATTAAAATTGCTACAACAGATATACAGGGTTCGAGTGGTTACAATAATGCCACAGGAACAGCCGGTGATTACAACACTTCTTTTAATGGAACCTCTTCCGCTTGCCCAAATGCTGCTGGAGTAGCTGCGTTAATTTTATCTGTTGACAGTAACCTTATTGTTTCTAGGGCAACCCAAATTCTGGCATTAAGTTGCGATAAATTACCAGCCTATACCTATTTATCCAGCAATGACACAAATCAATCCAATGGTACATGGAATGCAGAAACAGGACATGGACGCGTAAACGCTTTTTCAGCTGTTCAAATGGCAAGTACAGGTAATTATTGTAGTGTACAACTTTTATCTTCTGCCAATCAGTTTTGCAACGGTCCAATTTTATTGTCAATAAATAATCCGGACCCTGGTGCAACCTATCAAATCCGGAAAAATGGAAATGTAGTTGCTACCGGAACATCTTTTTCTGCAACATCCATTGGAAATTATGACGCCATAGTAACCAAGGGCAATTGCAATGCAACCTCAAATATTCTTTCTTTGGCAAACAGTTTTGATTTGTCTGTTTCTTCCTCAACAGATTCTGTTTGTGCCGGAGGTAATGCTATATTAACATCAATTGCAACTAGATTAGCAACCAATTATTGTACACCATCTTATTCGGTTGGCACAGTAGAAGGTGATTACATTTCACATGTCAGCATTGCCTCTACCACCTTAAACAATACAACTACCGGTTCGGCCAATCCTTTTTATACTGTTTTTCCGCAAGCAGGATCTACAACAGCCACCTTATCTACCAATACAACCTATACACTTTCTGTAAAAGGTGGCACGTTTGCCGAATGCTATGTCAGGGGATGGATAGATTATAACCAAGATGGTTTATTTGATTCAAATAATGAAAGCATCGGTATTTCCGCTAATGTGGGATCTCAATCTTTAGGTACCATTGTATTTACCATTCCAGCAGACGCCGTAAATGGAACAACAAGGCTTAGATTACGAAGTACAGATGACAGCAATGGTCCATCACCAGAAACAAGTTGCCATGCTACTACAAGTGGTTATGGTGAAGCTGAAGATTACATCATTACCATCAACAATGGAATACCGCCATTCATTTATTCATGGATGGAAAATCCAAATGGAACAACACTTGCTTCAAACAATGCTGCACAAGTAAATGCATCAAACATCAACCAAACAACCACTTATTCAGCTACTGCTACTTCTGGTAGCGGATGTGTAATATCATCCGATATAGTCATTACTTCCAAAGCTGTAAGCATTGGTTCAATAAGTGCTGCAGCAAATCCTATTTGTGCTTTCGGTGCCTCAACTGTTATTACTGCAAACAACATTAAAGGTTCAAATGCAATGATAGCCTGGTTTTCAGGTTCGAAAGGTACTGGGGTAAAACTAGGTACTGGAATAACTTTAGCTAATACTGTAGCGAATACTAAATATTACTCGTTGGCAACCGGTAGTTGTGGCGATACTGCCGAGCAATCCATTACCATTTTGAGCGACAAAACACCGCCCACCATTACTTGCCCTGCCAATAGAACTGCCAATAACAGTAATGGATGTTCAAAAATATTAACCATTGCCAACCCGCTATATTCGGACAATTGTGCAATCAAATCATTAACATGGAACATATCCGGTGCCACTACTTTGTCATCTGCTTCGTCGGGCATCAAATTAGTAGGCAGTAAAACATTTAACAACGGCATCAGTACTATAACTTATTCCATAAAAGATAGCAATAACAATAAGACTACCTGTATGCTTACTGTAACCTTAATTGATGTTGCAAAACCAATATTTAATAATGCTGTTTTAAATATTGTTGATAGTGTCCAATCAGGCTGCTCAAAAAGCATCTCCATACCAGCGATAAACTTTAGCGACAATTGTGGAACGCCAACTTTATCGTGGACTATGACTGGTGCAACTATTATGTCGGGTGCAGGACAAATAGGAACACGTTCTTTTAATGTTGGCAAAACAATTGTGACTTATACAATTACAGATATTCAAGGAAATAAAAGTACAATTGAATTTACTATAACAATATTTGACAAAGTAAAACCGACACTCTCCTGCCCTTCAAATATCACTAAGCTTACCGATGGAACAAACTGCTCAAAATACATTAGTACATCAAATCCAATATTTTCAGACAATTGCAAAATAAGTAGTCTTGTTTGGAAAATGACCGGTGCTACTGTATTGTCATCAATTACTACAGGAATTAAAACCGTTGGTTCCAAAACATTTAATGCAGGATTAACAACGATTGAATATACCTTGACCGACAGTTCGTTGAATAAGAACAGTTGTGTTTTTAATGTTCAACTAAACTCAAATGGTACATGCCCTCTATTGTCAGTATCCAAAAATATCATTTCTGAAAATGACTTTATTGATCCTTTAAATGTAAAAATATCACCTAACCCATCAGCGTCATCTTTCAAACTCAACATTCAATCTGACGATAATAAAACGATTGAAATCTCCATATACAATGCTTCAGGAGAAAAGATACAACATCATCTAGGTCTCACTTCTAAATATGTAGAAATTGGCCACAAATTCATTGCAGGTACTTATTTGTTTGAAGTTATACAAGGTAAAAAAAGAGCAACGGTTGTTGCCGTAAAACAATAATCAACAGATTGATCATTTATAAACGCTTGATTTTCTTGTTCACCAAGAAAATCAAGCGTTTTTTGTTAAAATAAGTTAAATTGCTTTTTTAAACACAAACCTTAAACTAAATAAAATGAGAAAATCTTCTTCGCTCTTTAGTTCATTTTGTGTCATTGTTATCCTCTCAACCATTGCTGCATTAACTGCAAATTCTGTAAATGGTCAGGAAAAATTTGACAGCAAAAAAGCCGTAAGTCTTATTCAACAGAATTTAAAATCGGCTGGATTAACCGATTTAGGCACAGAAAACATCAAGGTTACCAATTTCTATTATGACCGAACGCTTGATGCCGACCTTGTGTACGTTCAGGAAATGTATAAAGGCATTCCGGTTTATAATAGTATCAAAAGCATAGCATTTAAGAAAGAAAAGTTAGCCTCTGTTACAGGCGGCAAATTTTCTGAACCAACATTAAGCAGAGCACCTAAATCAAGTGCACCTTCTATACTGCCAATAGAAGCAATTAATGCAGTCGCAAAAAATCTCAGTCTGCCTAATCCACAAAGTAGGGCAGCATTAAAAACTACTTCAGACAATCATTTGGTTGAGTACGATGGCATGGGAATTTCTCAGGACAACATTAAAACTGAATTGATGTGGATTCGGTCCGACGATGGTGACTTAACCCTCACCTGGCAAGTAAATATTCGTCCTACAAACACTTCCGATTATTTAATAATGCAGGTAGATGCGAATAACAGCAAAATAATCAATAAAGTAAATCTGACAGTATTTGATCAATGGGGTGAAGCACCAAAAATAAACATGGAAGGTGGAATGCTTAATGAGAATCATGAACGTCCATTTAATTTATTGGCTCCTCCGCCTCCTGCTATTAATAGCTCAGCGTACAGAGTATTGCCTTTCCCTGTAGAAAGTCCTTTATATGGTACTTTTTCATTGGTAAATGACCCTTGGTTGTTGGCAGGCACCGGCAATAATGCAACTAGTCTTGGTTGGCACAATGATGGAACTACTGAATATAATTCAACACAAGGTAACAACGTATGGTCAAAAGAAGACAGAGCGGGCATTAACGGCATTGGCGTTTCTACCACTTCCACTACGGCTGCACCCAACTATACTTTCAATGACATTTATAATCCTGCGACTACACCTATTGGCACAGTCAATCAAAAAGCTGCTATCACCAACCTTTTTTACTGGAACAACATTATACACGACATTACTTACCAATATGGATTTGACGAAGTGTCTGGTAATTTTCAAAAGGACAATCAGGGCCGTGGCGGCGCAGGAGCTGATTTTGTTTTTGCAGATGCTCAAGATGGCAGTGGTTACAATAACGCAAACTTTGGAACCCCGGCTGATGGCAATAGCCCAAGAATGCAAATGTTTTTATTTAGCCCAGCTCCTTCTACAATTTTAAAAGTAAACTCATCACCGACTGCCATTCCTGCCATTACGGCTTTTGAAGGACTGATTAGTGCCAATAATAAATTGGGGGTGCATGTAGGAGCGGCAACCGGCGATTTGGTACTATATGACAATGGAACCAACAACGGCTGCACCGCGATTGCACCTGGATCTTTGACTGGAAAAATGGCAGTGCTACTCTTCAATGGTGGATGCAATGCTTCATTATCAGTTAAAAATGCGCAAAATGCAGGAGCGGTTGGAGTCATAGTGCAATTGCCAAGTAATATTAATGCAGCAGGCTATTCCTCTGGCACCGACAACACTGTTAACATACCATTGGTTTGGATAAATTTTGCACCAGGTAATGATTTGAAAAATGCTATGCTAAGCGGTACTGTTAATATCACATTGTCTGGAATTGCCAATGATGGCGACTTTGACAATGGCGTTATTGTACATGAATATGGCCATGGTATTTCCAACCGGTTAACAGGTGGACCTGCTTTGGTAACCTGCCTTCAAAATGCAGAACAAATGGGGGAAGGTTGGAGCGATTATTATGCACTCATGCTCACCACCGATTGGACTACAGCAACCCTAAATGATGGACCCAATAAACGCCCAATGGGTAACTATGTATTTGGGCAAGCCCCCACCGGCGGTGGCATTCGCAGCTTCCCATATTCAACTGATATGACCATTAACAGGTGGACTTACGATAGCCTTAGGTTTATTCCTACCAACGCTTCCCCACACAGAAGAGGAGAAATATGGGCTGCTACATTGTGGGATATGACCTGGAATATTATTGGCATTGATGGCATCAACACCAACTTGTATGATGCGGCAGGAACCGGGGGCAACTCAGTATCTATGAAATTGGTAACACAGGGTATGAAATTACAACCTTGTTCTCCCGGCTTTATTGATGGCAGAGATGCCATTTTAGCAGCTGACATGCTTTTATACAATGGAAAATATAGCTGCGCTATTTGGCAAGCATTTGCAAGAAGAGGAATGGGCTTTGGTGCCTCACAAGGCAGTTCAGGGTCTACTACAGACCAAACAGCGTCTTTCACTTTGCCTACTTTTCCTAACAGGGATACCACTGCTGTTGCTTGCGATAGCTTGGTATGGAGAGGCGATACCTATTTCGCCTCCACCGATTATACAAAAACCATCACCATTCCGGGTGGTTGCAATACAAATATGATCTTGCACTTAACCATTAAAAATTCATCTTCTACTTCCGAAACACTTTCGGTCTGCGATAGTGTTGAGTGGAATGGTACGAAATACTATACAAGCGGTGTTTACAAATTCACCACCCCAAATGCTGTTGGCTGCGACAGTGTAGTTACACTTAATCTTACTATCAAAGAAAGTGCTGCCATTGCATCTGTAACTGCAGATAATAATCCGCTGTGCTTTGGGCAAACAGCGACATTAACAGCAAATAGAGTAGCTGGAACAAATGCCGTTGTCACCTGGTATAGTGAAGCTGGAGGCTTAGGCTCTAATTTAGGTACCGGCACTACTTTGCCAAATGTTGGACCGGGTACTTACTATGCAAGGGTAACTGCAGATTGCGGAAATCCGAATGAGGCTTCTATAACTGTGCTTGGTGACACCGTTGCGCCAACCATTACTTGCCCGGCCAATATTACAGTTTCAAATACTACAAAATGTTCTATTAATGTAAATACGCCTGACCCTGTTTATGGCGATAATTGTGCTATCAAATCATTGACCTGGAAAATGGCAGGCGCTGCTATTTTAGCCTCACCGGGATCTGGAATAAGGACAGTTGGCAATAAAGAGTTTAACAAAGGAACTACGCGAATTACTTATACCGTTAAAGATGCGGCTGACAATAGAACTTCATGCTTCTATTTTGTAACTGTAAATGACCTGGTAAAACCTGAATTCATCTCTACTGTTTCAAATATATCCGAGAATTTAGTTAGCGGCTGTACCAAATCAGTGTCCATCCCTGCTATTTCCTTCAAAGACAATTGCGGCACTCCTTCTTTTTCTTGGACCATGACTGGTGCTAC
>JANPHE010000317.1:0-12419 GCA_031424295.1 Segetibacter sp.
CCTTAGCAATAATCATATTAGCCATCATCTTATCATCGGTGGCTATCCCCTTCTGGGTAACAAGGTCCTGTGCATTGCTTACCGCTTCGGTCCATTTATTCAATCTGAATTGTGACCTTAATAATCCTCGCATGGCTTCAAGTTGAATATCCGGCTGAGATGCTATTGATTTCAATTGTAGAAAATACTTCTCTGCATCTACATAATTCTTAATTTCAAAAAAGCTAATTCGGGCAGCTTGCAAAACACTTTTCTCTGCAAACCTATTCGGAGCCTTAGATGCTACATAATCATAACCGATCAGCGCATTGCTGTATTCTTTTTTGGCATTGTAAATACCAGCAGCGTTGTAGTTTGCTTCAATTGCATATCGCCCAGCTGGAAACTTGTTGAGGTAATCCATAAACCCTTTTAATGCATTGGGTAGGTCATTGTTGTTGAAACGAATTTCGGCCGAAGCATAAGTAAGAGAATCTTCTTCACTATAGCTGATTATTTTTCCATTCTGCCTCATGAAAGCTACAAACTCAGCAGGCTTTTGATCCTCTATAAAAATACTTCTTACATACTCCACTGCAGCATCACTTTCCGACGAATTAGGATAAGATGAAATCAACTTCTTGAAATTGGTCAATGCATCCGGGTTGTTATCCAAGTTAAAATATGCAACGCCTAATTTCAGATATCCCTGAGGATGCAAGGCAGAAGCATTTCGGCTCATCACAATTTTTTTGAGCGGGTCAATAGCCGAACGGAAATCTTCATCACCCAAATAGGTATTGGCAATTTCAAGATTAGCATCGGGTATTAATGAAGAAGCGGGAAACCTTTGTTCCAATGATTGTAACAAGGCTATTTTTTCCTGAGCCCGGTTGCCTGCACCAAAAATGAGTGCCTTCTGATACAAAGCATAATCAGGATTGGCAAGATTATTACTTAATACTACTTCGTACATCTGCTGTGCCTGGCTATAGTTTCTGCTCATAAAATAAGCATCAGCGCTTCGTAGGTATGCATCCTGTTCTACAAAAGTAGACGATGGCGATACATTCTTAGTTATTTGTTCAAAGTAGCCCAACGCCTGTTTGTAACCTTCTTTTTGCAAGTATGCATGGCCCAGATTATATCGGGCATTTGTCATATTCACTTCACCGCTTGTTACAGGAGCCTTCAAATATTTTGTAAAATAGTCAATGGCATCGTCCACCATATTTTTCCGATAAGCGATCTCCCCTTTCCAAAAATAAGCATAGGAAAGTTGAGCGGCATTATAAGGTGCCCCAATCAAATCATTCAATAGTGCGTCTGCTTTGTCTAATTGCTGTTCATTAATGAATTCTACCACTCTTCCATAAAGAATTTTTGGATAAGCTTTCTTCACACCTTCACTCTTGCCTTGCAATCCTTCATACATCGTTAATGCTTCTTTGTAATTATTGGTGTTGGCTAATACATCTACCAATAATTCCTTCGCTTCGCCTACATATTTTGAGTTGGGATAAGTACCAATAAAACCTTTCAATTCTAATGAAGCGACATTTTGAAAACCAAGTTCATAAGATAACTTGGCATAGTTAAATGTTGCAATCTCTTTTTGGGTTAGGTTGCTACTATTGGATGAACTAAAAAGAAATGCACTTCTGGCATTGGCTTTCTGACCCGCTTTAAGATAAAGGTCTCCCAAAAGGTACATGCTATTTTGCGCCAGCGAATCTTCTTTGCCACCCAATTGTTTAAATCCTGCTATGGCCTTGTTCAATTGATTGGCTTCATAGTAACTGTTTGAAAGTTCATACATATCTTCTCTTCTTACCTTATCAGATTTTGTTACATACTCTTCCAAATAAGGCAACGCTTTGCTGTAATTCTTTCTTTCGAAATAGGTATGACCAATCAGTTGCCTTAACTGCAAATCATAATATTGCCCGCCTTGTTTCAACTTTTTTTCTCCATATTCAATTGCCTTGTCTTTGTCGCCATTGAAGTACATGATTTCAGTAATGTAATAAGGAACTAACTTTTGGTAGGTAGGTTCTCCTTCTACTTTCTTAAATGCCTCCAATGCTGACTTGTAATCCTTTTCATAAAAGGAAATAAAACCGAAATAATAATTTGCATCCAGATAGTTAGGGTCGCTTGGTATTTGCCGAATAGAATTAAAGAGTGGCCTGGCTTTTTCAAATTCATTGTTGGTGAAATATGCATACCCCTGGTGAAATTTCATCTCAGCTATTTCACGATTGGTTAGGTTTTTAATACCACTTTTTTCATAGTAGGTCAGAGCTTCTGCAAAATCCTGTTTTCGGAAATAGAATTCTCCCAATTGGTAGCTAAGCATTTGAATACGGGCAGCATTGTATTCAGTTTCTATAAATTCCTTTGCAGCTAACTCAGAACCGGATTGGTTTATTTTCAGGCCTGTGGCAATTGTATAATAACGAGCTTCAAGTTGAGTACCAATCGGCAACTTGCTAAGTGTACCGGGGTTTTCAGCTATGCTTTTAAATCGCAAATTGGCAAGGCTGTATTGTTCTTTTTGATAAAACTCTTTAGCCTGTTTAAAAACAGCATCAGGGTCTATATTGGCAATCGTAGTCTGTGCAGCTAGCTGATGCATTGTGAATAAAAAGGCTACAGCGCAGAAAATTCGTTTGATTATTTCGTTCATATTCCTAGGGTGCGTTGAATAATTATGGAATATTACAATACTCCTTCTTAATGAAAAGTCAAATGTACAAATACGGGTACCCTAAAGCCCCTGTGATGCACAGGTGTGGATAAAGAGCAGAATAAGGGAAAAGTTAAAAGTTGAATTGTGGAAAGGAAAATGCAAGAAATCAAGATTTTAGGACCAAACAAAAGCAAACTCCTTTTACGAGGAGGACCATCAGGCGGTTTTTAGTTTGATACGCTTTGATTTTAATATTTTTCGTCTATTAAAATGTCTATGAATAGAGTATAATGAACACAACAGGGGATGTAAAAATAACAACACTATTTCCAATCATGCGGTGTGTTTTCCATTACTTTAAATAAATGCAAGAGATAAGGGAACAAGGCATCCATACTTTCCTTTGCCCCTCTCGTTGAGCCTGGCAAAGCCAGTATTAAAGTATTGCCTTTCAATCCGGCTAGGCTTCTGGACAACATGGCATATGGCATTTGCTCTTGTCCATAACTTCTGGCGGCTTCAGCTATGCCAGGAATTTCTCGGTCAAACAAAGGCCGAATGGCTTCGGGTGTAATATCTCTGGCAGATAACCCTGTACCGCCAGTAAGAATAATCAGATCAATTTTAGTTTCATAAAGTGCCATTACTTTTTCCTGAATGACCTGAATCTCATCAGGAATTACATCATAATCTACAATGCCAACACTCAATTTTTCAAGCTTGCCGATAATTGCCTTCCCAGCAAAATCTTGTTTTGTACCTGCTGAAATACTATCAGAACAAACCACCACTGCGGCATTTATGGTTCGGTTCAGCACATCTGCATATTGAGATTTGCCTCCCTTTTTACTTAACAACTTAATGCCTAAAATTTCAACCCCCTTGTCAATAGGTTTTAGCATATCATAGATAGTAAGCGCTACAACAGATGCCCCATGCATCGCTTCAACTTCTACTCCGGTTTTATAAATCGTATGCACTTCCGTTTCTATAAATATGTTCAAACCTTCAAT
Source organism: Segetibacter sp. (assembly GCA_031424295.1). GTDB lineage: Bacteria > Bacteroidota > Bacteroidia > Chitinophagales > Chitinophagaceae > Segetibacter. Next base: position 3,685 of record JANPHE010000317.1, read on the forward strand.
CCGATGGTTTATAGAAGCAAATTCTATTGGTAGTGGATGACAATCAGGAATTAGGTCGCTTGTCCTCTTTATTCCAAATAGGCCTGCAACCCGACTAGCCTCCAAAACATCTCCTTTGGGAACCCTTCTATTAATAATTGCATCAATCGTTTCTTGCTTACTTACGGTTACAATGGCCTGGGCAATTGCAGAACGATGGGTTTTGACTTTACTTGTAATATCAACCATTGTAATTTATTTAATCAGGCAAATGCCACTCGCATTTAAGTATTTTGTTTCCATATAAAAGTATCATTCTCAAAAATTTCTTTTCCCCAAACCGGCACTTCTTCTTTCACTCTTTCTACGATGTAATGGCAAGCTTCTATTGCATCCTTCCGATGAATGGAAGATGTAAAAACGAACAAACTAATCTCGCCAGCCAATACCATTCCCAAACTGTGATATATATGCAAACATTTTAATGAAAATTTTAAAAATGCCTTTTCCCGAATTTGCGCAAACACTTCATCCGCCATTTCAATGTATCCAGAATATTCAATAGCTTTTACCGTTTTGCCTTCTTTCAAATCATTTCTCACCTGACCAAGAAAAATACTGTGGGCTCCAATATTTTTTTTGGTACTATGCTTTGCAATTGAATCGCCAATAAATGCAGGAGGTATAGCGCCCTCCAGGAATACTTTCTTTTTCTTTTGTTCACTCATGGTTCATTTTTTATACTTTTCCCATGCAAGCATGCCCCCTTGCAAACTATACGCCTCTACTTCAGGGAACTTGCTTCTAAATATTTCCATAGCCTTCAAACTTCTTTTTCCGGAATGACAAAATAAGACAATTTTATTTTCCCTACTTATTGAAAAAATTCCTGTTTCAAATTCACTCAACGGAATCTTTTTGAAAATAAAATCATCCACAATAGGAAATTCATGATGCTCCCTGACATCAACAATGGTAAGCTGCTCAGTTGAAAGTAAATTTTTAAAAAATTCAACTGTAATTTCAAAGTTGTGCATTGGATTACAATACCATTCATAATTAAATGTTAGAAAGGCAGGAGTGTCTTTGGGAATGGCCATGAAGGCTTCTTCATTTGGCGAAATATCGAACTGATAAAATGAATTTTCCAAAGCATTGTAAGTGATCATGCCATTATGCAAAACTTTTCCAATACCCAAAATTATTTTTATGGCTTCGGTTGCTTGCATTGTGCCGATGATGCCAGGCAAAACGCCTATTACACCGATATCATTACATGAAAAGTTATAAGCAGGATCAGGTGGATTAGGAAATAAATCACGATAATTTGTTTTGATTTTTGAAATGGGATCAGCCAAATTGAATACGCCAACCTGCCCTTCAAAACGCAATACTGCACCATAAACCAATGGCTTATTTAGCAAAACACAAGCATCATTAACCAGGTATCTTGTAGGATAATTATCTGCCCCATCTATGACCAAATCATAACCCGTAATTAATTCGAGTGCGTTTTCATTGCTGATTTGTTTATTATAAAAAACAATTTGAATTTCCGGATTGATAGCCTTCAGTTTTTGCGCAGCAGTTTCTGCTTTAGGCTTACCTATATCCGCTACGGTATAAAGAACCTGGCGCTGAAGATTACTAATTTCAACTAAATCAAAATCTACAATGCCAATGGTGCCAACTCCTGCAGCAGCAAGGTATAGAAGCGCAGGACACCCAAGCCCCCCGGCACCTATAACAAGTACTTTGGCAAGGCTCAATTTATGCTGTCCTTCCTTCCCAAATTCTTTGAGCAGCATTTGCTTTTGATACCTGCTATTTGAATAATTATTGTCCATCGCATTGCTGATTAACCTCCGGAAAATGGAGGCAATAAGGCTACTGTATCATTTTGATTCAATAAAGTATTTTTCTGTATCACTTGCTTGTTTACTGCAACAGAAAATTTTATAGATTTTAAAAGCGGAAAAAGTTCTATTAATTTTTTACTCAAGTCGTCCGTATTATCAATGCCTGATAATTTTAATGCTGGCTTTCCAGTAATATCGACTATTTGTCCAAAAGAAAGTAGGTTAATTTCCATTTTAAAGTATGTTAATCGCTTTTTCTAAATCTGCTCTTGTGTTGATATTCGTTAGAAAAATATCATTGTATTGGCCTAGCCGATCCAGGTCTATTTTTTTTAAATTGAAATACGAAACCATATCCTGTAGTTTAATGATTTTCTGATTAATTAACCCATGCCAAATTTGAATACAACTTTTGGAATAGATACCAAACAGAGGTTCCAACCTCCCACTTATCAAAGGCAAAACAATATCAGCATTTGCTACTTCGTTCAATACTAAGTCAATTATACTGGTAGTAATAAATGGCATATCACATCCTACAATAAAATTGTAAGCTTTATCTGAATGATTCAATGCTGCAAAAACGCCACCTGCCGGACCAACACCTGTAATAATATCAGGGATCACTTCAACACCGAACATTTCGTATTCCGGATTATTTGAAACAATCGACACATTTTTAAAAGTCAGTTGCAATTGCTCCAACACATATTGAACTATGGGTTTTCCATTCAACAACATCATCCCTTTATCGGTACCCATTCTGGAGCTGTTTCCTCCAGCTAGTATATAAGCATTGATATGGTTAATCAGTTTATTCATGGTTCAGGTAAGGAGCAATTTAATAGAAGCAATAATCAAAACTACAGACAACAGGTACTTTAATTTGGTCGTATTAAATTTAGCTGCTCCAAAATATGCGCCTCCAAAACCACCAATAAAAGCAACTAATAGCATGAGCCCCATCGTTGAATTAAAGTGTATTCCTTTTGTGAAAAGGCCCATTATTCCGGCAATACTATTTACAAAAATAAACAACGCAGAAACTGCAGCCGTTTGCTTCATATCTGCCCAATGCAATAGTAAAATTAAAGGAGTTAATATAATACCGCCACCTATGCCAATCATCCCCGACAATAACCCTATAACAGCACCAATTAATAATGAAATCAACACATTAGATTTCTTAAGACCAGCCGTAGCATAGTCCGTAAATGCGAGTAACTTGATCACAGAAATGAGCAACAAAACTGCCAATATTTTTTTATATGCGCTATCATCAACTGTTATCATACCTCCAATAAAAGCAGCCGGAACTGAAGCAATAGCAAATGGCCAAAATAATTTCCAACTAAAAAATCCCTTTCGGTAGTACTGAATAAATGCAATGGCAGAAACGAAGATATTTAAAAGTAAAGCAGTGGGTCGAAGGGTTTCAGGAGCAAATGAAAAGAAGGCCATCAATGCCAAATATCCACTAGCGCCTCCATGACCTACAGCGGCATACAAGAATGCTACCAACAGCAACAAAACATAAAATAAATATTCGTTGTAAATCACCTTTTGTTTAGCTTTTTTAAATGCTACATTAATATTAATAAGGTAGTTTAGTCTATCATCAAAACTTTTGTCATTTCCCCCTTCTTAAAATCCAACTTCTCAGCTTCTAGTTCCAGCAAACAATTGGCAATAGCAAATGAATTAAGCAGATAACTCTCCTGACTATCCAAAATTGAAACTTCATGCTCACTTGCAATTCCCTTTAGAAAAAAAGTCAGATTTGCTTTTTTGAAGTAGTCATTAGCCAACGGCAACAACAAAGTTTTAAAGTAATTCTTTTTGGTAAAGCTGGAAATAGCCAACGATATATAGTTGTAAAAGCAACTCATGACTGACGCAGGATTTCCAGGCAAACCAAATACAAGTTTTTGATTGTGTGTGCCGAAAAACATGGGCTTTCCTGGCTTTTGTTTTATCTTATGAAATACCTTTTCCACACCACACTTTTCCAAAGAAGCAGGCACTAAATCGTAGTCACCAACAGAAACACCACCTGTAATAATTAGTATATCAGAAGAAAGCTGTTTGGCAATTGCCTCTTCTATTTCTGCTACATCATCATCTACCCATTCAACGGATTCCGGAGAAATCCCCAATTGATGCAATGCGGCAACTAATCCAATTGAATTCGATTCGAAAATTTTGCCATCACTAATGTTACCTCCTGCTTGAACCAACTCTTTTCCAGTAATAATGATACTCACTGTTGGTTTAGCGTACACTTCCACTTCGATAATGCCGATACCAGCCAAAAAAGAAACACCAACAGGCGTAAGCAACTGCCCTTTCAATAATGCGATTCCTCCCTTTTTGGTTTGTGAACCTTGAAGCCTAACATTGCTTCCACGTGATATCTGATCATCCAAAATATGAATGGAGCCCCCCTCTTTCCTGATTTTTTCCTGCATTACCACGGTATCTGTCCCTACTGGAACCAATGATCCTGTAAATACCCGAATGGCTTCATTGGGCGATACATCTCCTGAGAAAAAACTTCCTGCCTGAATTTCTCCAATAACAGACAATGAACTTTTCTTATCCCATTTTTCAAAAGAAAAAGCATAACCATCCATTGCAGATTGATTGAAAGGTGGCGTATCTATTCTGGAAAAAACAGTGTCCGCCAATATGCTTCCAATTGCTTGAAGCAACGGCAATGAAATTACACGTGAAACATTACAATGTTCAACAATCAATTTTCTTGCTTCCTCTACACTAATCATTTCCTATTTTCATTTTTCTATACTACACTAATTATTAAAGCTACAAGAAAAATTACCCGCCAATATTTATCATACTTCGGTTTTCAATTTTTGATGGATTCAAAAGCTGATAATCGCCACTAAACTGTCCCCCTAACGCTTCTGCTTTATCAGCCAAGCATTGCTTAACCAAAGGACCAATGTCTGCTCCTTTTCTCAATGCACCCAATAAATCCACTTCTGATTTGGAAAACAAACAGTTTTTCATTTTACCATCTGCAGTCAACCTCATTCTGTTACAGGTAGTACAAAATGGTGCGCTCATCGTACTAATAATAGCAAAGGTGCCATTATGATTATATGGCTTATACTTTTTAGCAGTTGCATTGGCTTCATCCTTCATTTTTAAAAAACTATAGGCAGATGCTGCAGTGTCTAAAATCTCCTGATAACTAAATACTTTTTTGTTGTTCCATTGGTTGCCATCAAAAGGCATAAACTCAATAAACCGAACATGCACAGGTTGCAATTTCGTCCATTCTATAAAATCAAGGATTTCGTTATCGTTAATTCCACGCATAACCACAGCATTCACTTTCACATGAAATCCTTCTGCTATTAGCAAATGAATATTGTACCATACTTTTTCAAAAACATCTCTTCTGGTGATCGCAAAAAACTTTTCTTTATTCAAAGTATCCAGACTTACGTTAATAGACTTTATGCCAGCTGCTTTAAAAACCGGTATAAATTCCTTAATGCCGGTACCATTGGTTGTAAGTGTAAGTTCAACAGGATATTTTGCCAACCTAAGTATGATGTCTGATGCATCTTTGCGGATAAGGGGCTCCCCACCAGTCAGCCGGATTTTCTTTACACCCATTTTTACAAACGCTTCAACGATCAAATCAATCTCCTCAGCTTGCATTAATCGGGCAGAAGGCATGAAATGTGTGTTTTCTTCGGGAATACAATATTGGCACCTGAAATTGCAGACATCAGTGAGCGAAATCCGCAAATAATCGTGTACCCGACCAAAACTATCTTTTAGCATGCGCAATCTTTTAAGAGCATTCTTTTCATGTTTGAAAATTCCATTTTTCTATTATTAAAAATGCAAGCATCCTATAGCTTTCAAATATCAGTAAGATTTTTACCAATGAAGAAATAAATGTACCCAGATTTCAAGGATTAGAAGATTTTATGCTAGTTATAAAAAAATAATAGCATGTTACGTGAAAATGTCTCATCAATCATATTAATGCTTATCATTTAAATAATATGCGCTTAAAGCATTGTAATTATGCCAGAAAAATATTATTAAATCGGACTATTTTTCCTGGCAGTTCTATAACATTTGCAATTTCTTACCATCTATTGATTAGCAGCCAACGGCTAATCCCTATCTTCGCACCCCAAACAAAAGTTCTTTAGATGATCAGTAGACGAAATATCAGGGTTAAGGTGATGCAGACACTTTATACCTTGAATACAGTGGAAAACGAAACGAACAACGGTGATGCAGTTAGATTGCTAAAAAAACAAATAGAAGCCTCAAGACATCTTTTTATATATCTGCTATATGTCCTTACGGAAGTAGCCCGTTACTGCGAAACGGATTCTGTAAGAAGAGCCAACAAAAACCTTCCCTCCGAAGCTGATTTGAATGTAAATACCCGGCTGGCAGGCAATCAATACCTATGGAAAATACTGGAAAACGCTTCATTCAAAAAAGCTATTGAAGATGATAAACCTTACCTGATAGACGATAGCAACAACCAGGTAAAAAAACTGTACAACGAATTAGCCACCACTCCCGAATATGAAACCTATTTACAGGAACAAGGACGAGAGAAGAAAGCTGAAAGAGATATCATTATTTTCATTTTTACGCAGTTAATGCTCCCTTCCGAAGATTTCATAAGCCATATCGAAGAGCACTTTACCAATTGGGATGATGATGCAGAAATGATGAATCAATTGATGTTGAATTATCTTCAAAAAACCGGGAGTTATAATCTACAGGATATGCTTTCTCCTGACAAATGGGAATTTGCCACCAACCTGCTAAAAACAACCCGGGATAAAAAGGAATACACACTTGAACTGATAAAACCAAAGTTGAAAAACTGGGATGCAGATAGAATTGCAGTGTTGGATATGATTTTGATGGAGATGGGAATTTGCGAACTATTGTATTTTGAGACCATCCCTACTAAAGTTACCATTAATGAGTACATAGACTTAGCCAAGGCATATAGTACTCCGCAGAGTGGGCAATTTGTAAATGGCATTTTAGATAGCATTCATAAAGAGTTGGACAGCCAGAATAAAATACAAAAAATAAAATTTAAGCAGGATGCCTAATCATTTAAGAATTGGTTATCTCCTATTGCTTATGACCATCATTATTGGTATCGTGTCATGTGGAAACAATGATGTAAAGTCACCAAAAGCTTCATTGCTTGATGCTTCATCAAACGACACCTCTAAAAATACTCTTGTAGAATGGATCGACTCTTTGGTTGATGTCGGGACGATCAAACCAGGTGATAAGTCAGAAATAAAATTTCGTTTTAAGAATATTGGAAAAAACCCTTTATTAATAATATCGGCAAGACCAGGTTGTGGATGTACTGTAGCTGATTATCCAAAAGAAGCCATTACTGTGGGTAAAGAAGGTACAATAACGGCAATTTTTGATAGCCACGATAAAGCAGAGGGAACCTTTTATAAAAACATATTAGTGACTTCAAATTCTAAACCTGAATTGCAATATTTGTATTTCAAAGGAACAATCAGTACAAAAACCGAGTCTGAAATTAAAAAGGATTCAATTAATAATTCTTTACACAAATCAAAAAAGGTTCTTTCAAAGGATCTCATTTTAATACCAAACAAAAAATAGAATCAATGTTTCAATTAGCTTTTTTATTATCTGCCGATCCAAAGGGTGGCGGATCTATGCAACTTATTATGATGGGCGCAATTATGCTCGTTTTCTGGCTATTTATGATCCGTCCTCAGGCCAAAAAGGCAAAGTTGCAAAAGACTTTTATCAACGACATCAAGAAAGGTGATAAAATAGTAACCATAGCCGGCATACATGGCACAGTTAACAAGGTCAATGATGATAATCTAACATTGCAATTAGAAGTTAGTCCGGGTAGCTATATTAAGATTGAGAAATCTGCTATTAGTCTGGAGTGGAGTCAGCAGGTAAATAAGGTTGTTACAGAGACCAAATAATTCCTGGCATTACTATTTTTAAGACAAAAAAATAGATCAATGTTAAAGATAGGTTTGACTGGTGGAATAGGAAGTGGCAAAAGTGCTGTAGCAACCATTTTCAAGTTGTTGGGCATTCCGGTGTTTGATGCTGACATGGAAGCTAAGCGAATCATGGAGCAGGATGCAGGTCTTGTGCAGTCAATAATTAATACTTTTGGAGAAGAAAGTTATTTAGCAGGTAAGCTCAATCGGGCTTACCTGTCTAATTTAGTTTTTAAAGACTCCTATAAACTTGATCAGTTGAATGCTTTGGTTCACCCTGTTACCATTGCTGCTGCAAATAATTGGATGGCACAGCAAACTGCCCCATATGTAATTAAAGAAGCCGCACTCATGTTTGAATCAGGCTCTCCTGAACACCTTGATTATATAGCTGGCGTTTCCGCTCCAATACATTTAAGAACCAAGAGGGTGATGGATCGAGATGGATCAACCAGGGATGAAGTACTAGCCAGAATGAACCGCCAAATAGATAATAAAATTAAGATGATGCTGTGCGATTTTGTCATCAATAATGATGAGCAAACCATGGTCATCCCTCAGGTATTAACCTTGCACGAAAAGTTGCTCGAAATTGCAGCAGGTAATGGCTAATTTTTAAATGGCCATTAGCAATTTTAATTTTACAAAAAGCAATCATTAGCTGATATAAAAAGTAGAATTTTGAATTATATTTTGGCGTAACAACCGAATAAAACGAATAAACCTTAACCCACATTGCAGCAAAAGCCTGCTCAATTGTTAAATTTTGGAAATGGAGGTAGTTTTTAGAAGGTCATATTCCGTAGGGTGGTACGAATAAAATTCCTCCATCTCACTGATGGGTTCGATTTTCATTTGTAGT
>JANPHE010000318.1:0-9284 GCA_031424295.1 Segetibacter sp.
GGTTAACCAAGCTTCCTTTTTGTGCCACATGTTTACCCAATACCTGCCTTAGTGCTGCATGTAAAAGGTGTGTAGCACTGTGGTGTATTTCTGTATTTTTTCTTAATGGAATATCAACTTTTGCAATAACCTCAGCAGCTACATTGTTTGGTAGTGATTCCGTAAAATGTATGATGAGGTTGTTCTCTTTTTTGGTATCGAATACAGCAATAGGCTCATCATTAAAATGAAGGATTCCTTTATCACCCACCTGTCCGCCGCTCTCGGCATAAAATGGGGTAGAGGCCAAAACCAACTGAAATGATTCCTTTCCTTTGGCTGAAACCTTTCTGTACTTTATCAACCTGGTTTTTGATTCCAGGGAATCATAGCCTACAAATCCGCCGGCAACATTTTCATCTAATATTATCCAGTCTTCTGTATCCATTGCAGTTGCTGCGCGGCTTCTGTTCTTTTGCTTTTGTAATTCTTCATCAAATTCCTTTTCATCTACACTGAGGTTATTTTCAATAGCAATTAACCTGGTAAGATCTATCGGAAATCCAAAAGTGTCAAACAACTCAAAGGCAGCTTTTCCATTAATAATGCCGGCCGCTTTTGTATCTGCAGCGGTAATAATTTCATCTATCTTTTTCAAACCTTTATCCAATGTTCTTAAGAAACCCTCTTCCTCTTCTTCTACCACTTTGCTTACAAAGTCTAATTGATGAAACAATTCCGGGAATACCTCTCTGAACTGCTCAGCCAATACGGGCATTAAAAGGTGAAGCATCGGTTGCTTAAAATCCAGGTAGGAATAATAATACCTTACTGCCCGGCGAAGAATCCTGCGAATAACATATCCTGCACCAGTATTGGATGGCAATTGTCCATCGGCAATGGTAAAGGCAATGGCTCGTATATGATCGGCTAATACACGAAATGCTACTGCTTGTTTAGTGTCGCTATAATCGTATTGCTTGCCAGTAATTTTTTCTGTAGCCGAAATGGTTCCGGTAAATACATCCGTATCGTAGTTGCTGGTCTTATTTTGTATCACTCTTACCAATCTTTCTAAACCCATTCCGGTATCAACGTGCTTGGCAGGCAATTCTTCCAATGAGCCGTCTTTCTTTCTGTTGTATTGAATAAATACGTTGTTCCAAATTTCTATTACTTGAGGATGATCTTTATTTACAAGATCGCGACCGGCAACAAGTGCTCGTTCATTATCGGGTCGCATATCCACGTGTATCTCGCTACAAGGTCCACATGGCCCCGTTTCACCCATTTCCCAAAAGTTGTCTTTTTTGTTGCCAAAAACAATATGGTCAGTTGCCACCAATTTTTTCCATTCATCCAATGCAATTTTTGAGGCGGGAATATTTTCTTTTTCATCGCCTTCAAATACGCTCACATACAGGCGGTCAACGGGTATTTTATATACATCGGTCAACAGTTCCCAACTCCAGGCTATCGCTTCAGCTTTGAAGTAGTCACCAAAGCTCCAGTTGCCCAGCATTTCAAACATGGTATGGTGATAGGTATCTACTCCTACTTCTTCCAGGTCATTGTGTTTTCCACTTACCCTCAGGCATTTTTGAGTATCCGCAATCCGTGGACTTTCCGGCTTTTTATTGCCCAAAAAATAATCTTTAAACTGATTCATGCCGGCATTGGTAAATAAAAGGGTTGGATCATTTTTTACCACAATGGGGGCAGAAGGCACTATCAAATGTTGCTTATTAGCAAAAAACTGCAGGAACGCTTTTCTTATTTCAGCACTTGTCATCATATACTAAGCCGGTATCGGTAAATTAATTAAGGCGGCAAAGGTAGGAAAGCAGGAGGAATGTATGATGCGAAGATGTATGATGTGTTGATTTCCTTTGATTATTTGAGAAGTAAGCCAATTCAATAAGTTAGCGTTTTTTGCCCTCTTTTATTCTGGTGGTTTAGTAAAATCATTGCCGAGCTATCTGATAACTGAAATGTCTTCTGCTACTTTCTATTAACAACATACGTGGTATTGGCTCTATGAATTACTGGGTCACACTTCTAACTTTCTGTTAATGTAATCAACAAAACAATTAAAAGCAGAACTTCGCAGACGCAACAGACCCCAAGTTGAAAAAAGTAAAATACTATTATAACACCCATACACTTCGATATGAGAAGCTGACTGTGCCGCTAAGGGTAAAGTTGTTGCGTGTCTTTGGTTTTATTGCTGCTTCCTTAGTTACTGCTGCTTTAATTGTTTGGGTTGGTTTTCGATATATTGGTTCACCCAATGAGAAAATTCTACGTCAGCAGATAGATGATTATCACGATAACTATATGCTAGTAAATAAGCGGGTCGGTCAGTTGGAGCAATTGATGACCGAACTGGAAAAGCGTGATAATCAGGTTTATCGATCCATTTTTGAAGCGTCTCCCATACCCGATAGTGCACGGGTGAAACAACTAGAAAAATCGCAGGAAATCAGTCTCGTGCAGAGATTGAACGATGATGAACTTGCTGCAAGCGTCACGAACCAACTAAACAGACTATCAGCCAGGGCTGCTTTTCAGGCAAATAGCTACAAAGAGGTGGAGCAGATGGTACAGGACAAAGCAAAGTTATTGGCCGCTATCCCTGCAATTCAGCCGGTTAGCAACAAAGACCTCAGTCAGATTGCCTCAGGATTTGGCTACCGTATAGATCCTGTTTACAAAGTAACTAAGTTTCATGCAGGCCTCGATTTTGCTGCCAAGCAAGGAACACCTATTTACGCTACGGCAGATGGGAGGGTCTCTTTTTCAGGAAGAGAAGAAGGCGGTTATGGCAATCACGTAGTTATCAATCATGGATATGGGTATGAAACATTGTACGGTCACATGGTGCGAATAAAAGCCCGTGGCGGACAAATGGTTAAACGCGGAGAATTGATAGGATGGGTTGGCAGTACGGGAAAAAGTACTGGGCCACATTGCCATTATGAGGTTCATAAAAACAATACCCCTGTTGATCCGATTTATTTCTTCTACAACGATCTTACGCCGGCTCAGTTTGACAGAATGGTGAAATTGGCAGCAGCTAGTAACCAAAGTTTGGATTAGTAAGAGTTTAGAATTGAGAAGGGAAAAAACTCGATATTTAATCCTTTTGGGTGGTATTATTTCATTTTTGCCTAGAGTAAGAGTACATGAATTTTCATCAGTTCAATTGCAAGGTTTAACTAATTCGTAATTGCACAATTCACCTTCCAACCTCATTTATCCACTAAATAGTTTTAAAAGTAAAACTGCAGGCATCATTTCATATTTTTACAATATGGAACAGCTAGACCTATTCGGAAATGTAATAAACCCTGAGCCAATCGCCAAGAAGAAAAAAGTTTTTCCGGTGAAGCCGCCTGAAGATGTTGTGGTTGAAGAAGTGATTGACGAAAAGCAGGAAATAGTAGAACCTATACAATCTGCTGATGAAGTAGAGCAAAAGGACATGCCTGTTCATTTAATCGAAGATGAAATAGGAATTGCAATAGAACAAGCATTTGATATAGCTGAAAATGACACGGAATTATTATTGGAAGAACAAAGCCATGAGCAGGAGTATGTAAATGTAGTTGTAGAAGAAGAAATTGTTGATGAAGTTGCAGATATTGAGATGTCCGATACAATGGATGATTTCGAAGAGGAGCAGTATATGGTGGATGAAACAATTATAGTTGAGCAAGATGAATTGACAGAAGAGGATTATGAAGGTGAAGATGTTGTATTAGAAACTGAGCAAGTTTTCGATATGGTGGACGCCATCGGGGATGAAGTTGAAGAAGTAGATGTGGCAATTGATGATGAAGAATATCAAGCAGAACCAGAGCAAGAAGAAGTTTTTTTTCCAATCGAAGATGTGCTAGTCGATGAAAAGGAAGAAATGGAAATCATCGCAGTAAAGCAGCCTTTTCTTGAGAAAAATGGAATGGAAGAAATAAAAATTCCAAAGGTAACTGCTCCAAAATTTAAGGTAGAGAAGCAACCAAAAATGCCTCAGAAGCGAGGCAGAAAATCTCTAAAGGAAATAGAAGCCGAAGTTGATCTGATTGAAATTCCTGAAGATGAAATTTTGTTTCAGAAGCAATATTATGCAATCAGCGAAGTGGCCGGTTGGTTTAGGGTCAATACATCTTTGCTAAGATTTTGGGAGAATGAGTTTGATGTACTTAAGCCTAGAAAAAACAGAAAGGGCGATCGGCTATTCAGGCCGGAGGATGTAAAAAATCTCCAATTGATTTACCACTTGCTACGCGAAAAAAAATACACCATAGAAGGAGCCAAAGATTATTTGAAAACGCATAGAAAAAGGGCTGATATTGAAATGCAGCTCACCAATACTTTACAAAAATTTAAAGGCTTTCTATTGGACCTGAAAGCTAACTTACAGTAATGAATAAAACAATTGTAGTAGCCATCATTGTTTCCGTATTTATTTCATGTTCATCTTCTAAGCAAATGAATGCACCCAAAGCCAATTACATTGTAATAGCAGATGACAAGGAAAAAGTGCTCAAAGGTTATATCAACAAATCGATTTTGGACAATGATCCTACGTTTAAGTGGTTTCGTGAAAATATGAAGTACGGTGTTGCAGATTCTTTGGCTGTAGCTGCATTCCACAAACACGCCAAAGATTTTAAATTGATTGTTTTCGGTGGTACATGGTGCGAGGATACGCAGGCTATGTTGCCGTTTTTGTATCGCTTGATAGAGAAAAGCGGTTATCCCGAAAGCAACATTACATTGGTAGCTGTTGATCGTACAAAAATAGGCCCAGATGATTTGCACAAGGTTTATAACGTAACCAATGTGCCTACTTTTATCGTACTAATAAAGGGCGAAGAAATTGGCCGGGTGGTTGAATTTGGCAAGTATGCACAGGTTGATAAAGAACTAGGAGAAATCGTAAGTAATACTTTTGCTAAACATTAAGATACGACCTTTCATTTTTCAATTGAGTAGGCTTCCATCGTTCCATCATTCGTTAGGCAGAGTATTCTATTATTATTAAAGTTGCATTTTTTAAATCTTTTTTGGTCTTCAAATATTTTATAGGATTGAACTAAAAAGCTAGCCGGCTTATAGAGAATTATGCCCGAACTGTCTGATCCACTAATCGTGTTTTTGTCGAGTACCTGTACATCGCTTAGGTGTAATAATGACCACAAATTTTTCTTTGCACCATAGTAATCAAAAACAAACATTCCTTGCGCAGGATCATACATGTATAGCTGACCTTCCCGATCGTACATCACAACAGGTTGAGGCGCAAAAGACAATGCCTGTCGCAAGTCTGCCGTCTCAACCATTGTATTTCCATTGTCATCAATCTTCCTCAGCTTATTATCCAGTTCGTCATATACCCAATAGTTATTATCGTAGCTAGATGTAATGGTCTTTACCTGCATCATATTTAACCGACGCAGGTCAATGATATTTCTTTTGTTCAGAAATCGGTCTAATACCACAATGGTTGAAAAGTCTGTGTAATAAACCAATAGTTTTAAGGGATTAGTGGCATCAATAAAAGCTATCCTTCCGTACCTTTTTACATCGTTATAGACACCAATAGAATCTCCTTTTGCATTTAATTTTTTTATTTGGTTTGATGGTGTAACTATATAAATATTACCAAGATTGTCTGTAGTAAAATCTGTTACATTTGTGGCAATGATAGCTGGTAGCGAAACTTTTATAGAAGTGTCCGATTGACACCATGAAGCGGTGACAAGGCAAAATGATAAAAAGGATGAAATGAATTTTCTCAAGTCCATTTTTTTAATTCCATTTGTTGCCCATCGAATACGGCATAGCTAAAATATTTTATCCAATCTCCAAGGTTAATATACCTGCTTTCGTCTGTCAGCTTTAAATCGAGCGGCAAATGTCTATGACCAAAAACAAAATAATGAAACAACTCTTTTGCCAAAACTTCTTTTGAATAAATAATCAGCCACTCCTTGTCTTCGCCTAAAAACACTTCATCAGCAGTTCCGGTTTTTTTTCTGCTTTTTCTACTGAAAAAATTTGCCAACCCAATACCTATTGTTGGATGCAACAAAGCAAACAACCACTTACAAATTTTGTTCCTAAAAATACTTTTAATCAGTTTGTATCCATGATCTTCTGGTCCGAGTCCATCGCCGTGGCCAATATAAAATCGCTTATCGTTGAAGTTGAATTCTTTTGGTTCAAAATAGACCGGGATATTTAACTCTTTTTCAAAGTACCCTCGCATCCACATATCATGATTGCCAACAAAGAAATGTACAGGAATACCACTATCCGTTATTTCAGCTAATTTACCTAACAGTCTTACATATCCTTTGGGGGTGACGTATTTGTATTCAAACCAGAAATCAAACATATCGCCAACGATAAAGATTGCTGCGGCACCGTTTTGAATACTGGTGAGAAATGATACGATTTTCTTCTCTCTGGTTAAACTTTCAGCATGGTTCGGTGCGCCAAGATGAAAATCAGAAAGGAAATATATTTTTTTACCGGAGGGTAAGTTCATTAGCCAATTTTAAAGCACAATAATTCAATTGAGAATATTTATCTAAATTGATGAATTTATCCAATGAACATCTTTTGCGGTCATCGAACTATGATAGTCAGAGTCTACTCTTTTGTTTGATAAAGTCCTTTACATCACCAGAAGAAATGACGGGCTGTCCCTCTACATTCCCAATGAACCAATAAATCCATGCATTGGTTTTTTCATCTTTGATTTGCACTTCTGCAATATCACGTTTATAGAGCGGCAATTCATCTTCGCCAGGGTTCACTCCTTCATATTCATCCAGTTGTGCAATTGCCCATGAAAAATCTTCCGCCTGTTTTAATTCATACAATTCGCCTAAAATATAATATTCGTCAGTACATGGTATTGCGGCAGGATAACCTCCCATATCATAGAGTTTTCCTTTCACTGTAGCCTCACCATCCAATGTGAAGAATTTGCTGATATAATCGTAAGCAGGGTTGTGAAAGCCACTTCTTAAAGAACCATATACAAAAAGCTTAGTTAGCGTATTTTTCATATCATAAAGATAGTGAAATGCAAAAGTAAATGTTCAAAATTATAAATGATTGGTGTCATTCTTTTCATCCTTCTACAAGGAAAACAAAAACTTCCTTTGGACCATGTATGCCTACAACCAAAGTCTTTTCTATATCGGCTGTTCTGCTGGGACCTGTTGCCAAGGTGATAAAGGAAGGAAGTTTGTCGCCATATTCATCCTTCAATTGTTGTAGTCCTTCTTTGATATCGTACACCAATTGTCTGGAATAAGCAATACAGATATGTACCGGTGCGTATACACTTGCGGTTCTGCCACTTTGAGATGCAGAACTAAGCACGATACTTCCCGTTCTTGCTATTAAGAGTTCGCAACTAGTGATGCTTGCATCTGCCGTAGCGATATCATTACATGCCATTTCATTGAAACTATGCGTTTGTAGTTTTTCTCTTATTTCAGGCTCACTACAGAAAATATGCTGTAATTGCTTCTTTTCTATTAATAGGTGCAATTGTGCCGCCAGTTCTTTTTCATCTATGCAAAATGAAAACCTCCCAAGTAAAGAAGAAAAGTTTTCAGCAAATTCTACTTCCAGTTCTTTTTGGAGCGGATGAAACACGCTATTGTTTCCTTCACTGTCAGGAAATGGAACAGGCACCGGTGTAGCCAGTGCCTGTCTTATTTTTTTTAAAATGTTCTCTTTTGCAGATGAACCATTCATATTATTTCATTAGCTGTTGTTAGCAGAAATATCAATTATTGTTTTTTCTGGGGGAGCCCCTACTTCCTGATTTCCATGAAGTGCAATATCCAAAATTTTCTTTTCTTCATAAGGTCTCTTTCCAATCAATTTTTCTACATCTGCCTGGAATAAAACTTCTTTTTCCAACAATTCTTTGGCTAATAATTCTACTTCATTTTTCCTTTCAGTGAGTAGGTTTTTGGTGTGAACGTAAGCACTTGCAATTAACTTTCTCACTTCATCGTCTATCATCTTACCTGTTTCTTCACTATAAGGTTTTGTAAAAGTATTTTCTTGTTGGGGATCGTAAAAACTTACATTACCAATTTTACTGTTCATGCCATAAACTGTCACCATGCTATAGGCCATTTTGGTGATTTGTTGTAGGTCATTGCTTGCGCCTGTAGAGATTTTTCCAAAGAAAATATCTTCTGCTGCACGTCCGCCAAGTGTCATACATATCTGATCAAAAAGTTGGTCTGTGTTGTATAAGTATTGCTCTTTGGGAGTGTATTGGGCATAACCCAAAGCTGCTGTACCTCTGGGGACTATTGTAACCTTCAACAACGGATAAGCATGTTCAAGGAACCATCCGCAGACAGCATGACCTGCTTCGTGGTAAGCAATTATTTCTTTTTCTTCAGGTAAAATGATTTTATTTTTCTTTTCCAATCCGCCAATTACCCTATCAATTGCATCCTGAAAATCAGACATGTCAACGGCTTCTTTTCCTTTTCGAGCTGCAATCAAGGCCGCTTCGTTACAAACATTTGCAATATCTGCTCCGGCAAAGCCAGGTGTTTGTTCGGCCATTTTATGAATATCCAGCGTTTCAGATGTCTTGATTGGCTTCAGGTGTACTTTGAAAATTGCTTCACGACCTTTTACATCGGGTCTGTCTATAGAAATCTGTCTGTCAAATCTTCCTGGTCTAAGCAATGCAGTATCCAATACATCCGGACGATTGGTCGCAGCTAAAATAATGATACCAATATCCGTTGCAAAACCATCCATCTCAACCAATAATTGGTTCAATGTATTTTCTCTTTCATCATTGCTCATCAGGGCGTTTCTGCCTCTGGCACGTCCTATCGCATCTATTTCATCTATGAAAATGATGCAAGGTGCTTTTTCTCTAGCCTGCTTAAATAAATCTCTTACTCTGCTGGCACCCACACCCACAAACATTTCAACAAAATCACTTCCACTTAAGCTAAAGAAAGGAACTTGTGCCTCACCGGCCATTGCTTTTGCCAATAAGGTTTTGCCCGTTCCCGGAGGACCGACTAATAAAGCTCCTTTTGGAATTTTTCCACCTAAGGCAGTATATTTTTTAGGATTTTTTAGAAAATCCACAATTTCCATTACTTCTACTTTAGCCTCATCAAGACCTGCAACATCTCCAAAGTTGATGTTTACCCTTGTACCTTTTTCAAAAAGTGTTGCTTTTGATTTTCCTATATTAAATATACCACCCGGACCGCCACCACCGCTTGGTCCAC
>JANPHE010000319.1:0-3499 GCA_031424295.1 Segetibacter sp.
CGGCAGAGATGGGGGTGGATTTGGTGCTAGTGCCTATGCTACAGGCAAAGGGGCTGTTGCAACTTTTACAAGAGCAATGGCAAAAGAATTGGGGCCACAAGGGATTCGTGTAAATGCGGTTGATCCGGGAATGATTGCGACTACTTTTCACGACACCTTTACTAAGCCTGAAGTTAGAACTGCTGTTGCCAATAGTACGCCATTAAGAAGACAGGGCGAAGCAAAAGAAGTAGCAGATTTAGTTGCCTATTTAGCAAGTGATGAAAGCAGTTTTGTGACGGGTGCAAATATTGATATAAATGGGGGTACTTGGTTTTCTTAATTTATTCCGTCTGAAACGCTCATTTAAGATAACTTAAAATCAATATTATGGAAGCAAGTAACAGACGCCAATAGCATTGAAACCAAATATTGCGCGGCTAACTTGTCATTTTTGTATTTTTTTCCATTTTCTTATTCTTCCCTTTGCATTTTTAAATGGAGATGAAGTGTTTGGTTGTATCATTTTTCCCAAAGTCCATTTTTCATACCAGGCAGTGTTATAGAGTTCTTCATTTGTTTTACTTTCAATTAATTTTATTAGGTCGTTAGTTGTCTTATCAAATTTTTTTAGAAGGGTTTCGAAGTCATCATTTTCGAAATCCTTATAAAATTTTTTAGCAAGTTGTCCCAGTTCATTCCATTTAAAACCTGTTTCGGGGAAGTCTACTTCAAAACCTTTTCTTTTATTTTCATTCCACTTTAAAACAAGCTGCCCCCAACCAATAAGGTAAGCAACCAGGTTATATATACTCATCAAAGTGTTTTTATTATGTCCCTCCAGTTCTTTCTTTTTTGTCAAGTCTAAAGGGATACTGGAAAGTTCAGTCGTCAACTTTTGGTAGTTGTTCTTTATGGCTATTAATAACTCGTCTTTGTCTTTCGGGATAGCCCTTTATTATTTTTTTTTGTTAGTCAGTCATTGGTGCTATCAGAAACAACCGTTTGAAAAAAACAATCCGTTTGGTAGAGTGGTAGGATACCTTTCTTAAAAACAATAGTATTGTAAAACTTACGAAGCCGATTTTTAATTTGGTGACATTCTTTTGTTCAAGGCTTTGTAAAGTTTGGTAATTGAACAACTTTGCAATTAGCAACCTAAGCTAACTTTCTAACTTAAAGTCATGAACTACTGACCCGCAATCACCTGCCAAAGGAAATAAAGATTGGAATGCTGATGATTGTGCTTTCCTTCTCAATGGCAGCCAGAAATATATTTTGGTTACCGTATTGAATTTTTCATTTCCATACGGGTATGCCTGAAGTAAAATTATTCCCCAGGTTTTCAAATGCTTCTTTAGTCAGGTAGTGCTTTATTGGATGATATTGCTTCAAGAAACCTTGTGCATTGCTGCCAATTAAGTTTTTATCATACATACTTCCGCTCCAGGTTGCTTTTGACCATGGCAGATTTATTTCATTCGGGGCATATTCAAACGTCCATTCGGGGCTCACGGAAATCCATCTTAAAGTGATGGCTTGTGTGCAGGTGTTACCCCAATCAACCCAGGTAACACCATTTTCTTTATTTGCATTTTTGGGCCTGTCTTCTTTTCTGGAGTAAACAATTATATACTCCCTGTTTTTATTGATGATTATTTCATCGTCCATTAGCGAAGTGTTTTCCAGGCCCTTAACTTCAGAAAATGGAAATTCTGCATCATACGTAGTCAATGACCAATATCTGCACTGTGCTTTTTCAAATATGGCAGCATTATTTCTAGTGTCAGGAAAGGTGGGCAGTTTGCCGGTAACCACAAATACCTTTCCTTTTTTTATAGACATACCTGTTGTAAGGTAACCTGTATAATTACTACTTGTGGCATGTGGTTCATAGCAAGCCGGGGCCGGCTGTTTTTCGCCTCTGCCATTAACGCCTAAATCCAATTTTCTGATGTATTCTTTGTCGGATGGTTTTTCTTTGTACAATGCATGTGCACCTCCGGTAGCTATTTGTAAAAAAATACCAAACTGCTTATCCCAGCCTTTATCAAAACCATTGTATACGGCAGGGTCTGTATTTCCTTTCTTCCTGTTGGGCATAGTTGTTTCAGAAGCTTTTATGAAACCATCCAAATCTGCCATTATGAAAAATCTTTCACCGGAAGCAAGTTCAAAATACAATTTTGGAAATTCGGTTCCTGCCATTGCGTTTTGATTTTTATCAATGCCAAAATATCTTACCCATACATCGCCAAAATCAAACAAACCTCTTCCATGTCCTGATTTAGTATCTAAACCCCATGGTCCTTGAAACTGAATGCCACTGGCATAGAGTTTATTCTCTTTTACCCTGTAAGGATATTTATGAGAAGGATTTAAAGCACTTGGGTTTCCCATCGCCATCTCAAACTCCACTTCATAATTTCTGTTGTTTAAAAGTCTGTCAGCATTGGGCAAGAAAGGATTTAGGCTACCTTTTTTAGGTTTAATATCTGCATCCACAATGGATATTTCTCCCTTACCACTCCATTTGTCATATCGGTATTCCGTAGGGTCAAATGGCGGGGCAATCTGAATACTGAAAAATCTACAATATGGATAAGTGCCTTCCATATGCAATTTTGCACCAAATGGTGCATACAAAATAGGAGCTAATGAATAAGAACAATTTGGATCAGGAAAGCTACCAAATAGTTTTTGAAAGTCTATTGTATGTGCCGGCCTGAATACCCATTGTTTTCTGGCATCGATAGCTTCGTATTTTACCAACCTGATATTTTTGTATCGCGTATATTCATAGCCTTTGGGCAATACACTTTGCGGCAAGGTGTCGGATGCTTGGCCTTTGTACCATAATTGTATGTGTTTTTCCAGCGCATCTGACAGTCGCTTGGCCTCCTGATTGATTTGTTCTTTTTCGAATTGAGGGTATGGAGGAGCCTTGGGTAAACAGCCGTGAACTAGTAAAACTAGGATTAGGAAAAATATATTTTTCATTTTTTGCATTGTTATTTTTTGAAGTCAAAATTGCAACTAAATATTCTGGCTTTGCGAAGTGGTAGCATTCTGGTTCCAAAGTTCAAAAGAAGTGAAATTTTTGAACTTTGAGCAGATGTAACAATGCAATACATAATGCGCAACTGTTTTTTATACTTTCCGGGATAGTTTCCGGTTTATAGCATTTTAATATTACCCGGAACTTGAAAATCATCAACTTTTATTTTGTAGTCTTCGTCAATAAAAGTGGCGTATTCATAAATCTTATGGTTGTCTATAATCATTTCCTTTTTCAACGCTATCCCTTTCCAATACCAGATTTTAAAGTCGTCAAAATTATTGTCTTTGTGCCCGTTTGAAAGCCATTGCTAAATACGAAATCGATTTTTGCAGACCTTATTTTGCATGTGGACTGACTGAAAACGGAAAAAAATAGTGATAACAAAATTGGAAAAAATACCAAACTTCTTATCATCGTTTGAAAGCGCATTAAATTAAAAAAAATGGCCTCTGAAGTTAA
>JANPHE010000320.1:0-8447 GCA_031424295.1 Segetibacter sp.
TCCAAATAAAGAACCAAAAATATTTAGTAGCTAATTAAATTTTAAAGATCTCATTACTAATTAATTACACAATGTAATTGTTTAAATTAAAATTAAAAAATATTGCTAACTAGTAAAATATGAGGAATTAAATACCCATAAAGATGTCCGGCTCTTTGGATAGTGGTATGATTATTTAGTAAACCTTAAGTATTATTTTCAAACTTAAAACTTTAAATTATGTTACGTTGGACCGTTATTTTTTTTATTGTCGCAATTATTGCAGCCGTATTTGGATTTGGTGGAATTGCAGCAAGTGCTGCGGGTATTGCTAAAATTCTATTCTTTATTTTTATTGTATTGTTCCTGATTTCCTTGCTTATGGGAAAGAAGAGTGTAGACTAATTTCTAAATGGATTTTTATTGTCCCTAAAACCATTGAGAGTTAGGAACTGAATACTGGCAGAGTGATAAATTTTCTTACCGAATACATTCAGTAGATCTATATTTTTTGAAATTTAATTATCACTTTGCAATTAAGCTTAATTACCTATTTGGTAGTTCACTAGAGTATTGCTAAAAGCAACACTTACTTAGTGATTGCAATCCTCGGCATGTGCATGGTTATGTATTTTGCAAGAGCGGTAATTAATGATGTGTGCCAATACAATACCGGCCACTGCAGGAATAAGCAGCCAACCTTCGTATGCTACAAAAAATAATTTTAAGATCAAACATAAAAAGCCAATTACAAATACAATCATTGGCAAATAACTGTGGTGGTGCCGCCTAAAGCCATGATAAAGCGAGTTTATGCCTATCAAAAAAGCAAGAACCACCATCCCTACTTCTACAATAGGGTTCTCAATAATATTTAAGCCAAATATTGGCAGGCTAGTAAAGAACAGTGGAAGCAGTGCACAGTGGATAGCGCAGGCTAATGATGCCGTTATTCCCAATGCGTCCCAATTGATCTTAAAATTCATGAGGATTGCAAAGATATAGGATTGCAACGAAGTTGCATTACCGTTTTAATATTTAACCTTCTTATAAAAACATGTCTTCACTCAATTCATTTCTTTTAATCTTGACAGATGTACCTTTGCAACATTCAAAATAGATATGAGTAAGAAATTTGTTGGGTATAGTTTATTTTTTATTGTATTATTAGGAGCCTTTTTCTATTTTTTATTTAGGGGAACCAATAATTGGAAGCACAAATTACCTACAGTTAGTTATGTAAAACCATTTTCATTTACCAACCAAGATGGCAAAACAATTACAGACGCAGACCTTAAAGGAAAAGTAACGGTTGTCGAGTTTTTCTTTACTACTTGTAAGGGCATTTGCCCAAGAATGAGCAGCAGTATCAGTAAAATTTACCAGGAGTTTAAAGATGAGCCGGACTTTCGCATCCTTGCGCATACTGTTCAGCCAGAAAATGATAGCGTTTCTAGATTAAAGTTTTATGCGGACAGTATGAAAATTGATACTAAAAAATGGATATTGGTGACAGGTAGAAAAGACAGCCTTTATAAAGCTGCCCGAGGAAGTTACCTTTTAGATGACCCTGCCAATAATCTTGAGAAATTAGAAGATCAGTTTATTCACACCCAATTTTTAGCATTGGTTGATAAATCAGGCAATGTAAGAGGAAGTGTTTATGACGCACTTAAAATAGATGAAATGAAGAAATTGTCAGATGATATTCGATCGCTTTTGAAAGAAAGTGAAGGGCCAACAGGATTTGTAAACAGTGTTTTCTCAAACAATCCGCGATAGAAGCTGTAATTTTAATTGTATGGGAACAGGTGCAATAAATGATATTTTAAAGAGAAATATGCTGAGCGTAACTGACAGTAGGAAAAGGATACTCGAACTTTTTGTTATTAATAATGGCGCATTGGCACACAGCGATATCGAAAAAAAAACAGGAGAAAAATTTGACCGGGTAACCATCTATCGGACACTTCAGACATTTGTTGAAAAAGGCATCATTCATACCATTCCAACCGTTGATAATTCAGTCTTGTATGCGCTTTGCAAAGACGAGTGTTCAAGTGGGCACCATCATGATAATCATGTTCACTTCATTTGCGACAAGTGCAATATTACTTATTGTTTGGATTCTGTTGTAACGCCTGCAGTTAACCTGCCTGATGGATTTAAACCGCAATTGATAGATGTAGTGGTAACAGGCGTTTGTAAAAACTGCTAACCTACAATTAAGCTACAAATAAGTACTCCTCATTTACAAAATCCATCAACGATTTTATATAATCCGGGGAAAGATTAAATTCCAATCCTGCAGCTTCGTACAATGCTGGTAAAGTTTTGGTTCCACCAAGACTGAGTGCATGAATGTAGTTTTTGATGGCAGCTTCCTTATTGCCCTTAAACTGCTTCCACATGCCGATAGCACCTAACTGCGCTATACCATATTCAATATAATAAAATGGCACTTCAAACAAATGTAGTTGACGATGCCAGTTGTACATTCTGTATGTTTCTAAACCTTCGAAGTCAATGGTGTTGGTAGAAAATTCTTCCAAAATACTCATCCAGTTGCTTGTTCTTTCTTCTGGGGTATGATTGGGATGCGTATAAATCCAGTGTTGAAATTTGTCTATGGTAGCAATCCATGGGAAAATGGTAATGGTCCTTTCCAACTGGTGCTCTTTTGCTCTTTTCAGATCCTCTTCCTTGTCAAAAAATACTTTCCAAAAATCCATGCTGAAAAGCTCCATTGCCATGCTGGCAACTTCAGCTATTTCCATAGGGTATTCCTTAAACGCTGTTAAAGACAATGGATGAGAGAGAAAGGAATGAATAGCATGCCCACCTTCGTGAACCATCGTTGTTACATCATGCATTTGACCCGCTGCGTTCATAAAGATGAATGGGGCGCCACTTTCTGCCAATGGACAATTGTATCCACCAGGAGCTTTCCCTTTGCGACTTTCCAAATCAAGGTGTCCCATTGCTTTCATTTTGCGAAGGCAATCAGCAAAAAACGGGTCTAACTCCTCAAAGCATTGAATAGCTTTTTCTGCCAGTTCAGCACCTGTTTCAAAGGGCTTTAAAGCCTCCACTCCTATTGGTTCAGCTTCAGTATCCCAGGCACGCAATTTATCTAAGCCAAGCTTTAATTTTTTCCTTTCATTGATCTTTTTCACCAATGGTAGCACATGCAACTTTACAGCCTCATGAAAATTAAAGCAATCTTCTTTGGTATAATCAAAGCGGCCTAACTCAGCAAATTTGTAATCTCTATAATTTTCAAATCCAGCATTCAATGCAATTTGGTGACGCTTTTGGATCAGTTCAGTAAAAAGATCATTTAAGGCTTTTTTATCCTGCAATCTTCTTTCATTGATTTTTCTATACACCTCTTCGCGAAGGCTTCTGTCATGGTCTTCCAAAAACTTAGCTGCCTGCTGAAGGGTATATTCCTGACCATTTACTTCCACACCCATTTGACCAACTATTTGCCCATATTGCTGTTGCAATACGCTCAACGTAGATTGGAGTGGAATATTTTCTTCCCTAAATAAGTCAATATTTTTTCTGACAGTTCTGAGATAAGTATAAAACTCATCTTTGTCCAGCTCGTTTACAAAAGGGCATTCAACCAACTTTCGGTTTAGCAAGTCTGCATAAGGTTGCATTTTGGGCTGTATCTCAGTAACAAAGAATACAAATGCTGCTTCCAGATCTTTGTCAGTAGTATCGCAGGTCATTTTTATCTGCCGCCAACAAGCGTCTTCGCTTACAACTGCTTCTACTTCGCTGCTGTCTTTCATCCATTGTTCCAAATCTGCTTTAGAATTAATGGGCCTTTCAGCAAGCTCAATAAAGAATGGCTCAAGGGATTGCCAATCAGAAATAATATAGTCCGCCGGAACATAGTTTCTTTCCAGCTTTTGAATATCTGCAGATAATGCCATTAATAATAATTGAAAGTTGAGAACAATTCCGAAAAAAGAAGGGGCTAATCTTCAGCCTTTACTTTTTTCTTCTTTGGTGCTTTTGCAGGGGCTTCGCTTACAGGCTCAACGGTTGCTATTTCCTCCACTTTAGTTGCTTCTTCGGTTGCTTCTTCAGCTTCCTCTTCTGTTAGCACAATTTCAACATCGTTCTGAACCAAAACAGCAAACCATTTTACCATTTTCTTCATATCGCTTGCATAAACTCTTTCGAAGTCCATGTCAGGATATACTTTTTCGAAGTAGGCTACAACTGCTTTACCATCCTTATCTGAAGGCAATGGTTCATTGCTATTCTTCATAGCAAGTAACACCTCGGCCAGGTTTACATTGTCCCGAACTGTGTACACTTCTATGCTTTCCAAATGCGAAAAGTTGTGTACACGGCTTGGTACAAACCTTGTGCTTTTGTCATCCAAAGAGCGCACGATTGCACCGTCTTTTTTACTGCCTACCAGTTCATATAAACCACCTAGCCCAGAGACCGAAATTATTTTTCCATATTCCATAGTCATTCTATTTTCAGGTGTGCAAGATAAAAGGAATACTATAAACTATATCAGCATAAAATAATAATAACATAGTTTATCATTAAATATCTATACATTTCCTAATGCATCTAGCGCTTTATCAATTCTTTCTTTCAAGACATCAAATTCAGTAAAACCGCTTGCTACCAATTGAAATTTCAATTCATCGGTCTGAATAAATACCGCAGGATAGCCTGTTACTTGCAATTGTTTCACCAACGCGAATTCATAATAGGCCATTTCTTTGTATGCTTCACTTTGTAGCTTTTCATAAAAAGCTTCTGGTCTGATGCCATATTTTTCCAGTAAATGCCTGTAAGCTTCATCATCGGTAAGGTCTCGTCCTTCCACATGCAAGCTTATTTGAAGATCCGCCGCAAACTCAATTGCCCGTTCCGGATAATATTCCTTGAAAATACACAAGGCAATGGCAGGTTTTTCAGAGTTGGGGTACCAATCGCTTTCTTCACTATTGAAAATGTGCCAAAGATAATCTTGACCGAATGCAACCCCGGAAAGCGCCTCCACTTGTTTATAGGCAGTTTGAATATAAGGCGCCATTGCCGTTATGGGTACCGGTTTTTCTGGCAAAATCATTCCGCCTGACAGTACATCTGTTTCCATCACATTTTCATACGTCTTGCTTATTTTGGTAATAACAGGGCTAAATCCAAAACACCAACCACAGTAGGCGTCATAACAATAAATGAGCACAGGTTTCATTTGTCAAAAATAGTACTGTATTGCTGAGAAATGGTAATTGCGTTATTTTATAGAACTATTGAATGGTTAATAGAGCAATTTCGTTTTGCAGTGGGTCTATTTTCCAAGCCTTGTGTAGTAGCCAAAGACCCCGGCTTGGGTAACTTTCGTAATCAGTGCAGGGTCCCTTTCAGGAGACCCCACGCCGACGAGAAGGAGAACCCACTGGGAGGTAAATTATTTGTACTTTTTATCACCAATGTAGCATACGCCATCATTTGTTACTATGCAAGGCGTGGACAAAGCAAAATCCATGTTATCAAAATTGGTTGCCCATTTTAGCGTGAATGGTTTATTTAAATTATATCGAGCCACTGTTGCCACATACCTAGAAGCCCCCTGTTGCATTATACTATCCCATTCTTTTGTACAATAATACAAATCGCTGTTTACTAGTGTGGCACCACCTATACCTACGGGGCTACCTATATTTCCGGTATAACCAATTGAACTCTCATAAATACCGGTAGATGCTTTTCGTATTTCGATTTTATAGGTACCGGGATAGATGAAAAGATCACCTGTTAGAATAGGTTCATTGTTAAAGGGTACTGTGTTTTTAAACGAAAATTTAAAATTACCGGTCGCAGAATCATATACTTCGATGTCTTCTGGACCAAAACCTATAGAGCAATAAATATTGCCGGCATGGATTTTAAAAGCTTGGATGTCAAAGGGAGATAATCCTGTTTTCCACTTAATGGGTCCGTTTGGAAAGGTAAATGCTGACAAAGTATCCGAACCAGATAAAAAATACACCACATTGGTTGTAGGAAATACATTCTGGCCTTGATGTGGCCGGGACCACCTGAGTGCACCCGTATTTGGATCAACTCCATATAATACTTCATCCAAACTATAAAATATTAGGTTATTTACAAGTGAAACTTTACTTACAAAATTGGAATTCACAGAATTGTGTTTCCATGCCACAGTTCCGTTATTGGCCTTAAGCGCAAGGATTTCATAATCCAATTTGATACAAATCACATCTCCGGCCGGAACAGGATCATTTGCATATCCCGATAAGCCTATTACTGTAGTTGACCATTTGAAATTGCCAGAGGTGTCGAGACAATAAAATTTTTTGTTGTAACATCCTACATACACATTGCCTTTTGCATATACCACGTTGGTAGCTATTCTGTCAGGAAAAGTATATGACCACTTTAATGCTCCGGTTTGTGCATTAATTGCGATAAGCTTTTGTCTAAAATACCTATCGCATATGAATATAGTGGCTGGCAAATCCTCATTAGATATAGCCACCGAATCAACTGGATTTGGAGGAGGGTCTTGTTGTTCAGTTGCTTTTTTACAACTGTAGTAATCGCCTAATCAAACCAAAAGAATTAGAGCTCCTATAATATTTTTAAGCATGGGTCAAAAATAAAAGTTTTTAGCCCAACTTATGCAAAAAAATTTATTCGTCTTGCTTGGGTCTTCTTTCCGAGCATTGTGCGCTAGCCAGAGACCCCGGCTTGTGTAACCAATATCATGAAAGTTCTTCGAAAGGTATCAGAACAAAACCATCCTACTTGTTTTCTCCTGTTTTATAGTGATGTTTTTAAAAAGTGCAAAATGCAGGAGCTAAATCATAAACCTGAAAGGGCAAAAAAAAACCTCAAAACCGGGTTATTGCTAAACCAATTTTGAGGTTGTAAAAAAATATTGTTCGACTTATAAAAGCGGACGGATTTTTTTTGCAAAGCCTTCATATTCCTGCTCCAAAAGACCTATGGCTACTTCTTTAGAAGGGGAGAATGGAAATAAGGCGCTACACAATTCCAGATATACATCACTTACTCTTCTTCTAAACTTAAATTCATCGTAAAAAACGGTTTCACGTTTTAACTCCAGCACCTCTTTGCGTATTTCGTTTAATTGTTCTGCTTGTTTTAAATCGGCTGCTGTTATTGTTTCTTTTTTGGTAATCATTGCTATTTTTTTATCAACGCTATCCATTAGATAAAACAATTTTTCGTGTACGGTATATAAACGCATGGTTTGGTCGTACAGCAACAGCATACTTTTTTGAGTATATCCTTTTTCGTTATTTGCTTCAATGTTAATAAACTGTTCGTATTTTTTTCCATCAACTTCCATGACAACTTTATACTTATCAACCGGCACTTTGGGAGCAACAACCGATGAATAAAAAACAGGCGATCCGGCAGTAAAACCACCAACAGCCACCTTTGGCGGGTTAATGTTTAAGCCCCATGCTACTTTATTCAAACCTTTATTTGAAGTTCCGTTTATATCCTTAATTTTTTTATTCTTCGAATCAAAAATTTCAATTTTTACAGCATTGTTGCTTCTTTGTTTTAAATAATAAGTAAATACGGGCACCCTGGTTTTGTTGCCCACTGTCCAGCCTGCCAAATTGCTGGATGGAGAAGGTATAACGCCGGTAAAATTGTATTTAAAGTTGGCTGTTGGGTACAGGATAACATCGTTGTTTAAATCGGATTTTACCAAAGATCTTAAACTGGACAAATCATCTAAAATATAAATACCTCTGCCATGTGTTGCAATAACCAGGTCGTTGGTTTCTTCGTGTATTTGCATATCTCTGACTAAGCTAAACCATGGTATGTTTTGGTATTTGCTTCTCATAAAACTTGTACCACCATCAATAGAAATAAACAAGCCCATTTCGGTGCCTACAAATAATAATTTTTCGTTTACAATATCTTCCCTTACTACATGCGCAAATCCTGTAAATTCAGCAGATTTTATCAGGGTAAATGTGTTGCCACCATCGTTACTAACAACTACATAAGTTGAGTGGTCGCCATAGCCATGGTTATCGAAGGTTACATACATTCTTTTTGCATTTAGTTTCGATAATTCAATGCAACTAATGGATGCACCCGTTGGTACACCTGCTTTCCACGCAGCTTGTGCTTTGTTGGTCCAGATTTTTCCACCATCGTTGGTTACTTGCAGATTGCCATCATCGGTACCCACCCAAATATTTAAATCGTTCTTTGGGTTTTGCACCAGTGTAAAAATGGTGCAATGGTTTTCTGCACTCGTATTATCGCCAGTTATGCCACCACTGTTTTCGGATTTTTGTTTGTCTTTGTTATTGGATGTCAAATCCGGTGAAATTCTGGTCCAACTTCTACCTTCATCGTTCGATTTAAAAAGGTATTGGTTAGCCATATATAGGTTGTACAGTTTA
>JANPHE010000321.1:0-6294 GCA_031424295.1 Segetibacter sp.
TTCAATTTTAGATTTGACGATCTTTGATAACAACTGTTCATGCCATAGTAAGCCTCCCATCTAGTTGTGATTTGCTTTCAATTTTAGATTTGACGATCTTTGATAACAACTACATCCCCGGGTGCCAAAAGTGTAGCTTAGTTGTGATTTGCTTTCAATTTTAGATTTGACGATCTTTGATAACAACAGTATCTTTTAGACGCCTTACTATCATTACGTTGTGATTTGCTTTCAATTTTAGATTTGACGATCTTTGATAACAACTTTTTCTCTTTTATTTTCAACCATCAACCTGTTGTGATTTGCTTTCAATTTTAGATTTGACGATCTTTGATAACAACCGCAGCTTTCTTGATGTACCATATCGGTAAGTTGTGATTTGCTTTCAATTTTAGATTTGACGATCTTTGATAACAACAGTTTGTGATATCTTCATTCAGCTCATTGGGTTGTGATTTGCTTTCAATTTTAGATTTGACGATCTTTGATAACAACGTTCAAGTGTAAGTT
The DNA here is from genome assembly GCA_031424295.1 of Segetibacter sp. GTDB lineage: Bacteria > Bacteroidota > Bacteroidia > Chitinophagales > Chitinophagaceae > Segetibacter. Next base: position 511 of record JANPHE010000321.1, read on the forward strand.
GTGTACCTGCTTCCAGTTGTGATTTGCTTTCAATTTTAGATTTGACGATCTTTGATAACAACAAAAACTCAATAATCCTATCCGACCTGTTCGTTGTGATTTGCTTTCAATTTTAGATTTGACGATCTTTGATAACAACAATATGGCAATATGCTTACCTTCGCCTACCGTTGTGATTTGCTTTCAATTTTAGATTTGACGATCTTTGATAACAACAGCTTTAAAAAGATACTTGCACGACGAGGTGTTGTGATTTGCTTTCAATTTTAGATTTGACGATCTTTGATAACAACAGCTAACGCTGAAAGCCTGTACAGATCGTCGTTTCAGAAAAAAAGAGGTCGTAAAAAATCGACTAAAAAGTCTTCACAATGACCAATTGTGGAGACTTTTTTGGTTTCTATTGGTTTCAAAAGTTCCCGTTTTCTTGTTTTACCTCCCCTTCGGGGAGGCTAGGTGGGGTCAAACTCAAGGGAGGCTAGGTGGGGTCAAACTCAAGGGAGGCTAGGTGGGGTCAAACTAAAGGAACCCTTTTTGAGATTCCTAGCTAAAAAAACTCCAATTGTTGCGGTACATTGGCAGGAGGCGATTCTTTTTTGCCCATAAAAATTTCCATCATCCCAAATTGTTTATCGGTTATGGTGATAATGCCTACATGCCCTTTTTCTGGCAGGTTCTTTTTTACCCGTTTTATGTGGACGGTCGCATTTTCCATGCTTGCACAGTGCCGCAGGTAAATACTGAATTGAAACATAGCAAAGCCATCCTTCAGCATCATTTTTCTGAAGTCGCCGGCTACTTTCCGCTCCTTTTTGGTTTCGGTTGGTAAATCAAAAAAAACCATTACCCACATAATTCGATAAGCGTTTAAACGGTCTGTACGCATGTTTTAATTGACAATTGAAAGTTGACAATTGACAGTTGACAGTTGACAATTGACAGTTGATTCACCTTGGCAGATTCATTATCCATTGTCCATTATCCGTTATCCATTGTCCATTATTCATTATCCATTGTTAATTTTCCATTATCCATTGTCCATTAGATCAGACAATTATGACTTTGTTGATTTGCTTGTTTTAATTATGCTTGTCAACAGCCTGAGTAATTCCTTTATTCCTGTTACCAACACCTCGTATTCGGGCTGGGCGATTAGCTCAGTATCTTTCATCAATTCAATCCAATATTCAGTTTCATTGGCTTCTTTTAAAGCTATGGAGAGTTTATGAATAAAGTCTGCTTTGCTTTCTGCGTGTTCTGCTTCTCTCACCAAAGCACCGATAGCTGTGCCCGAACGTAGCAATTGCCTGCTCAATACAAATTCTCGTTTAGTAGCTTGCAACGAAGTGCTTGTCTTAACAATATGTATAGCAAAAGCGTAGCTTTTTTCCTTGATGATGTTTTTGTTCATAAGATTTATTTTAATTGACAGTTGATAAACAATTAACAGTTGACAATTGACAGTTGACAATTGACAATTTACAGTTGATCCGCTTTGGCGGATCCATTATCCATTATCCATTATCCATTATCCATTGTCCATTGTCCATTATTCATTGTCCATTATCCCTTATCCCTTATCCATTATCCATTGTCTATTATCTCCGGATACAAAATCTTGCGCTGCTCGCCCATGAAGCATTTGGCTAATGATGCAGCGGTGCGCTGTGTGGCTACCATCAGGGGGCTTTTGTTGCCATCTATTACTACATCTACATTGGGCAAGTTTAGCAGTTTAGCTTTTAGCGGCTGTGTTAGCACATCTACTGCCGATGTTTCATCTATTATCCCCCTTACTATTACATCTACAAATGGGCGGTAGGGCTCCATTATATCGTCTGCAAGGCAATAGGCATTGTAGCGGTTGCGGTGAAAAATGCCCAATGTAGGCAACAGACCCGAACCCACTATTGCCCGTGCCACTGTAGCCCGCAAAATAGCATACCCGTAGTTTAGCAGGTTGTTAGGCGGTGGTCCCTCGCGTTTCCTAAAAAACAACCAACCTTCGGGAAACAGGTTTTTCCAATAGTAGGCCGCTGCCTGTGCCTCGTAGTTTTCTGAATCGCCACTCTTTACGTTTTTCTTTAGCGTGTTTAGTCGGCTGTTGTTGATGTGCCATTGGTTTAGTACTGCTGCCTGATTGTTTATTTTGGCCTGCACCGTTTGCTGCCACAATTGTTTTTTTAAAGGTTCAGTAGCCTCTATCTGCGCCCTAAAGCGTTCGCTTTGTATGGTATTACCTTCCAGGCTTAGCAGCATGCCGGTAGGGTGCATGGTACCGTTGCAGGTTATAACTGCTGCATTGTTTTCTACCAGTTTGTTTAGCAGGTATTGGGTAACGGTTATTTGTTGATGTTCTAATACCAACATGCCAATGTCTTCTATGGGTACCGATTTGGTTGGTATGTTTTCAAACCCTTTTACATGATCGTACTGAACCAACATTTGTTCATCCTGACAGCGGAGTAGGCAAGGGGTAGATATGCAAATGGTGCGTTTGATCATAAAATGAATAGCGTATTTTTTATGTTAGCAATTATTTTAAAAAGGCCGAAACCAACCTAACCGTAAAGGGTAGAAATGAAGCTGCCAATATTAAATGGTTGGCAGCTTTCAAAAAAAAAGCAATACTATGGTGCAGGAGTAGGAGGTGGAGGCGTTCCTTCTTCGTCATCTTCACCGCGTTTCGCCATCAGGTTGTTGTAAGATATAATGAGTCCATTGATGCTATCCACCACTTCTGCATAGGGTGCTGCACCTAAGTTGATGGTATAAAAAGCGTTTAGAAAATCTTTAAGGGCATAGTACAATTCATAAGCTTCTAACCTAAGTTCCCTTATGTTGGCATTGTTGCTATTGGTGCCTGTTTCTGCTGCACGCAACCGATAGGCGGCTTCAAACAACGTGTTGGATTCATTTAATTCTGTTACCCAATCGGTAAGCGAAAGCCTGTTAACAGCATCAGACAAGTTGCGCTGTGCGGTTATATCTGCTAAAATATTTCGGATGCTAGCAGTTTCGCTTTGCAGGTTGTCGGTGGTAACAGTACCAAAATTTGTTAACAGGTTGTTTAGCAGCAGTGCAGCAGCTTTTTGCTCAGGAATAGAGCTGTATGTAAATCCTCTGATGATAGTAGAAAAACCTGTAAAGGCGCTGTCTCTGCGGTTGTCTAGCAGCACTATTTCGTTGGTTATCATACTGCCGGGATCGGGTTTAAAAAGGAGTTCCAGTTGATTTATTTTCTCAGAAAATGAATTGAATTGGACTACTACATTGAGGGCAACTGGATTGCCTAGTTCTACGGCTGCTAATACATCTTGCGAAAACTGTATAAATTCTCCATTTCGCAATCCCGGTAGTCTAATAGCTTGTATCATGTTGTAAATATTTTGCTTATAAATAAAGAGGTCATAAAAGACCGGTTAAATGAGTGAAAAATGAATGAGGTGGTATGCAAAAAGCGTAGCTATGCTGAAAATGCCATTTTAAAGGTGGCTACTACGGTAGCAAGCTATCAATTGCCAATTTGGCATTTGCTACTGTGGTAGCAAATCAAATTTTTCTGAAACGACGTTTGCTACTGAAGTAGCAAGTTCTTTTTTGCCATTTTGGCATTTGCTACTGTAGTAGCAAACATGCGGAAAGCGGCTGCACGTATTTGCTACTTTTGCATATAAGGCGTTTGGTGGGCTGTGGTTGTGGGGCATGGGTGGGGTTTTATGGATTAGTGAATGTGGTTGTTTCTGTTAATAGACCTAATTCAAAAGCTCTATTCTTATCCCAGGATCCATTTGGAAACTCCCAATATGGAACTACTTTTTTGCCGAGTTTATCGGTAAATACTTTTATGCAGCGTTGAAGCATAGGAACAGTTCCGTACTTAATTTCCTCTGTTTGTTCTTTTAATTCAGGATTTTTGAAAAGCGATTTAGAATCAGCTTCAGTTATTTTTATTGAATCAGCCTTGTGTAACTGTTGGAAAACAATTTTGCTCAAGCTTGGGTTCATATCTTTTACTATGAACAGATATGGAAGAATAGCTTGTTTATCATCCCAATTTATTTCTCCAACTTTTTCTTTAGATAAATCGTTGTCAGGTAAATAAACCAAATCATTTTTAGCAAGCGTAAAAACTAGGTCATAGTTGATACCATTTTGTAATTCTTCATTGGTCTTTTCTTTTTCAATCAGTTTTTTATAATCTATCGAGTTTGGTTTTTCAGTATTGATTATGCTAACGGCATCAATAAATTTTAAGAATTTAGGAACCCGATTTTTCGTCTCATCAATCTTCCCTTCTTTGTTTTTTTCCTGAAAGAAGTAAGTCATAAAAGTATCAACTGAATAAACATACCTTCCATTTGTGACTTCGTATAAATCTTGGAAGTAGGAAATTTGTCTTGCTTTTTTTACTTCTATAGGAATAGCGGAGATAAACAATGGGTTTTCAAAATAGGTTTGCTTTAAACTTTGTATGCCTCTTTTTAGTATAAGTTGTTTTACCTTTTCTGTATTGTTTTTCTTATTGTATTTGCTGTCGTTCAAATTTGAATAATCAATTTTATCAAACTCATTTTGATTTAAGTCTTTAATCTCAATCCATTTGTAGCTTCCGTCTTCCTGTTTTGTTCTTACTTCATAGATGGCATTACTATATAATGGCAAGGTTTCAATATCTCTTTTTGCTTTATTCTTTTCACTTACTTCATTATCGGTTTTGTCAATTGCCGCTTTTTGGTCATTTACATATTTTAGCCTGTACAATGCCAATCTTTTTATGCGTGGGTCAGCAATACTGTTTACTTCTTTGGCATCATTCAAATTCATTGAAAGCCCATTTGGTCTTGAAGACTTGTCTTTATCAGAATATGTTGATAGCCATTGTAATGGGTCTTTTGTTTTAGAGTTAATAAGCAGTTTATTCGTCTCTATTTCTTTAAGAATAGCTTTACTGTAAACTTTGCACAGATTGTCATTTAATTGCTCTGCTTCATGTTTTTCAAATAATGGGATAAGTATATTTTGATACTTTTCTTTTAAAACAGTCTCTTTTATTATTTCCTCAAATGTTTTAAAGTGAACCATTGTTTGGTATTGATTCTCTTTTTTATCCTTTAATATCTGTGGAATTAGTTTGTTGATAAAAGTTTTACCACCTTCAAAATAATTCTTCTTCGCATAATTGGTTTCCTTATGCAATTCGCCTCTTATTGAGGCTATTTTATTTGGCTTAATATCTTTATCAACCCTATGTTTTGAAGGGCTAATAAGTAGCCTTGTGTTTTTATGAGAGATTACAACTTCACTCAAAGCCTTTCTAACATCTGGTATAAATCTATCTTCAATCCAAGGTGTTTTGAATCTTTTACTACTATTCCCAATACATACATCAGCTTTTAATAAACTGTACTTTACTTTTTTGCTATCATCACTTTCTTGGTCGGCACTGTTGATTGCGTTCAGTGTATTAATGTATTGAATATGGTTTTGTTTGGTACAAGCAATTATGATTGCATCCATTGCATGATGGCGATGGTCAAGCCTTTTTGAATAACCTTCAAATATCTCTCTATCTTCATAGTCGCCAGTTTTATTATTATAAACTTTTGTGAAATGGGTTAAGCTTTTTGTTTCAAATGCCTCATTGCTGGTTGAATAATCGTAAGGTTTTATTTTTTGATTAACGGTTATTGTATTTTCTTTTAACAGCGTTTCTAATTCAATATGTATTTTTTTAAGTTCTTCAATGTCTTTTATTTCAATGAATTTTTTACCCGTTGGAAT
>JANPHE010000322.1:0-40507 GCA_031424295.1 Segetibacter sp.
AAAGCCGTTCAAAGAAATTCTTGATAAAGTAGTGGAAAGCGGCATTCCTTTTAATGCCAACGAAATGGAAATAACGCTGTTTAGAAACGGCAAAAATGAAACCGGCTGGTTTAATTTACATTACCAACCCATCCGGGAAGATGATAACAGCATTTCCGGCATCTTAGCATCAGCCAATGAAGTAACCGACCAGGTATTGGCCCGAAGAAAAATTGAAGAAAGCGAGAAGCGGTATAACATGATGCTCATGAATTCGCCATTTACGTTTGCCGTGCTAAAAGGTAAAGACCTGATTATTAATCTTGCCAACGACCAGATTAAAGAAGTGTGGGGAAGAGGGAACGACATAGAAGGTAAATCGCTGTTTGAGATTATGCCCGAACTTAAAGATTCGTCATTCCCGGCTTTGCTTGATGAAGTAATGCAAACCGGTATTCCTTTTTTTGGCAAAGAAGTACAGAGCCCCAAAAATATGCATGGGCATATAAAGGAAGAGTATTTTTTCAATTTTGTTTTCCAGCCTTATTTGGAAGCAGATCAAACTATTTCTGGTATTACTATTATTGGTAATGATGTAACGGAGCAGGTACTTGCAAAAAGGAAGATTGAAGAAAGTGAACACCGTTATCATGAAATGATTTATTCTTCACCTTCCCTAATGGCTATTTTAAAAGGAGAAGATATGATCATTGAAATTGCCAATGATGCTTTGTTGGAATCGTGGGGCAAGGGAAAAGATTTAATTGGTAAATCTATTTTTGATTCTGTACCCGAAACAGTGGAACAGGGTTTTGACAAGCTTTTATTAAGTGTATATAAAACTGGACAGCCTGTTCATGCTTATGAATCACCTGTTACACTGCTGCGTAATGGCATTAAAGAATTGGTTTACTACAGTTTTATTTACCAGGCGCAGCACAATGTAAATGGTACAATAGAGGGTGTGGCAATAATAGCTAATGAAGTAACACCCCATGCAGCATTAAATAAAAAGATAAAAGAAAGCGAAGCCTTTAACCGGGCCGTATTAGAAAGCAGCCCCGATTGTATAAAAATGCTTGATGCAGAAGGCAGATTGCAGTTTATGAACATCAATGGTATTTGCCTGTTGGAAATTGATGATTTTGAACCGCTGAAAAACACTTACTGGTGGGACATGTGGGAACCTGATAACCGGCAAACAATAAAAGATGCAGTAGCAACAGCAAAAAGAGGAGAAAAAATTCAATTGCAGCTTTTTGGCCCAACTGTAAAAGGCACTCCCAAATGGTGGGATATTATTGTGTTACCTGTGTTGCAGGATGTATCTGATAAAAACCTCCACCAGATACTTGCCGTATCCAGGGATATTACCAAACAGAAATTAAATGAACTTAAAGAACGGGAACTTTTAGGGCGGTTTCAAAACCTTGTACTGCAGGCACCCGTAGCTATTTGCGTGTTGCGTGGAAAAGATTATGTAATAGAAACCATCAATGAAGGAATGGTAGAAATGTGGGGCAAAAAAGCGGAGGATGTAATAAATAAACCCGCCTTTGAAGTGCTGCCCGAACTTTTGGAACAGGGCTTTAAAACCCTTTTAGATGCCGTTTACTTTACCGGCGAACGGTTTGTTACCCCCGAACTTCCTATTAATTTAAACCGCCATGGTAAGTTAGAAAATGCTTTTGTAAAATTTGTTTACGAGCCATTACGTGAAGCCGATGGAAGTATTTCCGGTGTGATGGCATTGGCACATGAAATTACTGAACAGGTTTTATCTAGAAAAAAAATTGAAGAAAGCGAAAAACAATTTCGGCAAATGGCAGAATTAATGCCACAAAAAATATGGACTGCTGATGCCGAAGGCAATAAAACTTATTTTAATAAAACCCTGCTCGACTATGCCGGATTTACTTTTGATGAATTAAAAGGCAGCGGATGGCAAAAGATCATTCATGCAGATGATTGGGAAAAAAATAAAACACAATGGGAAGAATCGTTAAGTACCGGACAGGATTATGAAATTGAGAACAGGTTACTGCGAAAAGATGGAGAATATTTATGGCATCTTACCAGGGCAGTAGCTTTAAAAGATGAAACGGGTAAAATAAAAATGTGGGTAGGCGCTAAAACCGAAATACAAAAGATAAAAGATGAAGAAGAACGGAAAGGAGATTTTATAAAAATAGTAAGCCACGAATTAAAAACGCCGGTAACATCCATAAAAGGTTATGTGCAAATGCTGTTGATGATACTTGGCGAAGAACATGTGGAGCTGTTTCCAATGCAAATAAAAAATTCGCTGATACGGGTAGATCATCAGGTAACAAGGCTTACCCGGCTTATTACCGAAATGCTGGATCTTAGCAGAATAGAGGCCGGTAAGCTTGAATTACAGCAGGAATTATTCAGCATTAATGCTTTGGTAAAAGATACGGTAGATGACATTTGCCTGACCAACCCCAAACATACCATTAACCTCCACTCCGATATTGAGTGTAACATTTATGGCGACAGAGGTAGAATAGAACAAGTGGTTATTAACCTGGTTACCAATGCCATTAAGTATTCGGCCAATAGTTATAAGATAGAAGTGAATATCCGAAAAGGCGAAAAAAATATGGTTTTGATAAGCGTACGGGATTTTGGAATTGGTATAGAAAAAGCGAATCACAAAAAAATATTCGACCGGTTTTACAGAGTAGAGGGAAAAGTGGAACAAACTTTTGCAGGCTTTGGGATAGGACTTTTTATTGCTAATGAAATTATTCTAAGACATAACGGCTATATTACCGTTGAAAGCGTAAAAGGTCAGGGCTCATTATTTACTTTTTCATTACCCTTTTCAACTGAAAGCAATCAATAAAATGGAAAAATTCGGAAAAATATTAGTGATAGACGACGACCCCGATATTGGGCTGATGATGAAGATGATGCTAACGTATAAAGGCTACAGCGTGTTAGTGCTGGAAAAAGCAGATGAAGTGGAAGAAACACTAAGTAAGCATAAGATTGATTTGATATTTATGGACATGCTTTTATCCGGTATAAATGGTACAGATGTATGTGCCGAAATTAAAAACAACAGCCAATATAAAGCCATCCCACTCATTATGATGTCTGCCCATCCCGATGCCAAAAAAATCTGTCTTCAGGCCGGTGCCAACGATTTTATTTCCAAGCCATTTGACACACATGACTTACTTGCAAAGATGGCCAACCTTATGAAAAACAACACTGCGGTTAGCTAAAATTTCACGACTGTTGGTGTTCTTCACCAATAGCCAACAATGTTCAGGTTTGCATGTGAAGAACAGGTGCAAAGAAGAAATGATTATGCCCACTTTCGGCAATACTTTTGAGCGAAGGTTTAGTCGGTATATGTTGTTTTAGGTTTCAGTTTTGTTTTATCAAGATAGGCTTGCAATTGCTCAAAAGTCATTCCTTTAATGTCTTTTGAAATTTTGTCCTTAATTGCCCTAAATGTTTTGACTGTGTCAAACTCCTTTTGCATTTTATTCTTCGTCATTATTCACTTTTTATTTTTCGTGAACATCAACCTCTAAATTTCCCTCCGTGGTTGGTTCTTCACCAACCACTATATTGCGTAAACATAAACATGGTATTGATTAATTTTCGCAAGAATCAATAGGGTAAACTACCCGACAAATCCATTAGAGCACTTGCTACACAGCTACCGAAGATTTATCTCGTATCAGTTTATTGCTTTAATGTCCTCGATGATTACAATTCGTTCTCCGCCGCGGCGAATCATATCATACCCGTTGGGCAAAATGAAACCTTAGTTATGGGCAGAAGTGCTATTCGTCACGATAGCGTTATTATATTTTCTCTTGTGTCAATACAAAATTTTATATCTTCTAAAAAGTCAAGTCCAAGCAATCCGTTATAGTCTGAAAATATACCGTGAGCTAAAAAGTCATAAACTTGAATTTGAAATTTTTCCTTTGTCAAACCAAGTGATGCAAATGTATCAATTTCAAAAACTTCGGTTTCGATAATTCCATTAGCAGTTTCGATTTCAACAGTTCCAATATTGTCTTTTAGGTCGTGCCCAAGCAAATACAAAGCATTACTGTCAATGGTTGTATTTGTCGCACCTGTATCCAAAATCATTTTTAATTCATACTTGTTGTCAATTTCAACATTTACAAGTATTAGTCCACTTTCAGGCTCTCGTTTAAATTTGTAGGTCATTTTGTAATACGATTAAAAATGCCTGTAATTTTTCTGGTCGGTCTAAAAGTACCTGTATAAATTAAAGTTATTTTGTCAAAGTTGGATGTTTTGTCTCTGCCGATATAACAAACTTCTTTTTTGTCCTTGCTGTGAAATAAAGGAATGCCCGAAAGAACATCAATTTTACTGTCATCCATAATTGGATTGCCAAGCAAAACCCATTCGTCTGGATAGAGCGCTTTTATGTCTGCGATATTAATTAATGGCCCCATTTTTTATTGTCTAATTACGATGCAAATTTACGGATTTTGTCATTCAATTACAAGTTCATGAGGTCTGTCACAGCATTTCTGCCAACGCTTGTATTGTCGTATACGCTCAACATTCCTCCACTGTTGGTATGCTTTACCAACAGTCTACAAAGTGGGTAGGTGAAGAACACGTGTAAATGAGGAAAATTTTCCTTTAAGGAAATCTCCTGAAAATTCGGTACCGAAGTACAACTTCAATAATTAAAAATAGCAGCGACAATAGCAACCAAGGCAAAAACTCTTCTGTAAAACGATCATAAGTGGTGATCTTTATTTTTGACTTTTCCAATTTATTAATACTTGCATAAGTCTTCACCAATGCATCCGGATCGGCAGCATGAAAATACTGTCCACCGGTTTCGGCAGCTATTTCTTTTAGCAACGTTTCATTAAACTCCAGCTTCTTTTTATTAACCGTTTTTCCGAAGGGTGTCTCCACTTGTTCATCTATTTCCTTTTCCGATCCTATGCCAATGGTGTACACTTTTATTTTGTACAATTTAGCCAAATCCTTGGCGATATCCGGAGGTATCAAGCCTCCAAAATCTACACCATCGGTAAGCAAAATGATAATGCGGCTTTTAGTGGTAGAATTTTTCAGCCTGTCAACACTCGTTGCCAATCCTGATCCGATTGCTGTACCTTCTTCATCCAGGTAACCGCTTTTAATATTGTCAATTTGCGCCAGCACAATATTCTTATCTGTAGTAATTGGACAAAGCGTAAAGCTTTGTCTACTGAATATGACTACTCCAATTCTGTCTCCTATCCTATTACTTACAAAAGACTGCGCTACTTTTTTAGCTGCTTCCAATCTATTAGGAGGAAAATCTCTTTCTGTCATACTTCCACTAATATCGAAGCAAAGCACAATGTCTATTCCTTCGCCTTCCGTTTGTTGTTCTGTAAATTTTTTCTGAGGTCTTGCAATAGCCACAATAAGAAAAGTAAGTGCCAAACACCTAAAAATAAAAGGCAGATTTTGGAGCCATGTTCTACTACTTTTTATTTGGGTCAAAAAATGGGTAGTCGTTACGAGCATCGAAGCTTTGTGCTTATCCGCATTTCTATTATGCCATATCACTATTACCGGAATAAGAAGCAATAACGGTAAAGCTGCCGGCCATGCAAAACTGATATTTGAAAACCAATTGTAAAGCATGAACTTATTTAGGTTGAAATTTTGAATAAGCTTCGGAGTGAAGCAATGCAGCCTTATTTATCATTTGTCTTGTATGGTTCATTGAGGCTTCCATTTCCATTGTTGGCGGCATGTACTTCGCAAACTTAACAGCGTCTGACAACCGCAACACTTGAAAAAAGTATGAACGCGTATCTGCATCTATCTGCAACGCCTGAATAGCAATCATCCACTCATCAGTAGTTTGTGTTGCTGTACGCTGCGTGAACTGACGGAAAAAAAAAGTTCTACTAATATCAGTCAATGAAGCGTAGTACTTTTTAGCATCAGACATTTTATTCAATTTTTCCAGTTCTTCCAAAGCCCAATCCAAAGGCGATTTGTCATTGAATTTTCCTATTGCTGACGGCTTCTTCTTTCTCTTTATATACCATCTTGCTAATAATGCCAGCAATAAAATAACAACTGCAACAAGAAGAACCAAAAGCCAATTAAATTCCTTTTTATATTCTATGATATCCCTGATGTCATTATAGTCCTTCAGTTGAGAAACATCTACAGGCAACACATCAATGTTGAATGGATTAGTCACAACATTTATTCCCGGCCATATTAAGGATGGAAATTTCCAGGAACCACTATCAAAAGAAGTGATAGAAATGGTCTGGTAAAAATTATATGATCCATTGCTATTCACTGTATCAACCTTTCCTCTTTCCACTACCTCTAAATGATTCAGTGTATCCGGAACGTATAACCATGGTGTCCCCATAGGAACTTGCTCCACGGACAGCTTAACTTTTATTTGCTCTCCAATAAAAATCTGGCTTCTATCTGGTACAATCGAAACTTTTTGAGCACCTAATTGAAAACCGGTGGCCAACAATAGCACTAAAGTTATTTGAATGATATTGATTGTACGATTGCTCACTTATGCTCTTCTGATAAAAAACTGTTGTAAAATTTTTACGAAATCCTCGCCTGTTGATATTTGTAAAAGATCAGCTCCCGCTTTCCTGAAACTCAGCTTTGCATCATCAAAAATTTGCTGATGTTGCTGCTGATACTTTTGTCTTGTAAAAGGATCATTGGTATCCAATAAAGCCATCTTGCCTGTTTCAGCATCCCGCACCTGAACCAATCCCACAGCAGGCAGTTGTTCATCTCGTTTATCATAGACTTGCACTCCTATTACATCATGTTTTTTAGCAGCTATTCGTAGCGCATCACTATAACCTGCATCGGCAAAATCGCTTAATAAAAAAACAATGCTTTTGTGGCGGGTTGTATTGTTTAAAAACCTGAGCGCTTTTACAACTTCCGTATGGCAGGATTGCGGTTCAAAAGTCAGCATTTCCCTTACCATATACAATACATGATCACGCCCTTTTTTGGCCGGTATAAATTTCTCTACTTCATCGCTAAAAAAGATAAGACCAACTTTATCATTGTTGGCAATGGCAGAAAATGCAATGACTGCGCATATCTCAGTAATCATATCTTTCTTACTTTGTCTGTAAGTGCCAAACAAATTGCTGGAGCTGATATCAATTAATAGATAAACACTCAGTTCTCTCTCTTCTTCAAAAACCTTGGTGTAGGTATGGCTCATTCTTGCAGACACATTCCAGTCTATAAACCTGGGATCATCACCGGGTGTGTAGTCCCGCACTTCCTTAAATAACATACCCCGTCCCTTAAATGCTGTATGGTACTCACCTGTAAACAAATGAGTAGTGAGCCTTTTGCTTTTTATTTCCAGCTCCCGAACTTTCTTTATGATATCCTGTGTTGTCACGGTACTGATATTGCATTCAAGATGTCATCAACTATTTTTTCTGAAGTCACATTTTCCGCTTCTGCCTCGTAAGTCAATCCAATGCGGTGCCTCATTACATCTTTAGCTATTGCCTTAATATCTTCAGGAATTACATACCCTCTATTGTTCATAAAAGCATGTGCTTTAGCTGCCAATGCAAGGTTGATACTTGCCCGTGGCGAACCTCCATAACTAATCAACGGCTTTAGCCTGACCAATCCAAATTGTTCAGGATTGCGAGTAGCAAAAACAATGTCGAGAATGTACTGTTCAATTTTTTCATCCATATAAACCTGCCTTACCAAGTTTCTCGCCTGCATGATTTCAGCGGCACTTACAACAGCATTCACGGTGGGCAATGTTTCACCTTGTACCTGTTGCCTGATAATCATTTGTTCTTCCGTTCTGCTTGGGTAACCTACTACTACTTTCAGCATAAAGCGATCTACCTGGGCTTCTGGTAAATTATAAGTTCCCTCCTGTTCTATAGGATTTTGAGTAGCCAACACTAAGAATGGCTCTTCTAATTTATAAGTCTCATCGCCTATGGTAACTTGCCTTTCCTGCATAGCTTCCAACAAGGCACTCTGCACTTTTGCCGGTGCCCGATTGATTTCATCAGCCAAAATAAAGTTGGCAAATATGGGACCCTTACGAATAACAAATTCATTGCTACGCTGGTTAAATATCATAGTTCCAATTACATCTGCCGGTAGAAGGTCGGGGGTAAATTGTATCCTATGAAATTTGGCTTGAATGGCTTGTGCCAACGATTTTATGGTGAGGGTTTTGGCCAAACCCGGAACACCTTCCAACAAAACGTGGCCATTGCTTAGCAACCCTATCATTAGCCGATCGACCATATATAGTTGACCAACGACCACTTTTGATAGTTCAACCCTTAACTTGTCAATAAAACCGGCTGCCTGTTGTATTTTTTCGTTTAACAGCTTAATATCTTCCGCAGTTTGCATGTAATGTATTTATAAAAGTGAAATTATAGCAAAGGCCATGATTTCTCACGGCCTTAGAGTTAATATTTGCAGTATCAACTTTTTATTAACTAAATATGCTTATTGTATTGCGTTCCTTTTTTTATCATTTCTAACTTTCTTCCAATATTTGGCAGCAACAATGAGCATTCCAAAACTTTCCCCGTCTTCTTTTCCCAAATGCTTGTGATGCATTTTGTGCGCCCATCTTACCGTTTTCACATAAGTATTATTGGTTCGGGTAAAAATTTTAAATCGCTGGTGAATGATGATATCATGAACCAGAAAATATGCCGCACCATACATAGCAATTCCTGCACCAATGGCTACCATCCAATACTGCTGTATTAAAGAGCCAACAAGAAATAGGAACATACTTGGAATAGCGAAAATGAGGAAGAATGCATCATTTTTTTCGAAAAATCCCGGTTTTTTAACGTGGTGATCCTCGTGTAGAAACCAAAGCCATTTATGCATTACATATTTATGAGTGGCCCACGCAACTATTTCCATCAGACAGAATGTGCTGAGCATGATCAGGATAAACAAAATCGCGTTCATAATAGTATAACAAAATTAAGATTAGTTAGTTGAATTAAAATATAGCTATTCATTTTTTACTTATTCATTTTCACTTGCGCCATCCACTCCATCACCTTTGGAAAAGCGATACAAAACCATGCAGTGTACTTGTGTGGGTGCGATAGAACAGATGCGAAAATATCATCAACATTATTATAGCAAAATTCCTGCACCTCAACTGGGTTGGAATTTATTTTTCCTTCGTAATGGCCTATGTAAACATGATCAAATTCGTGCTCAATCAAGCCGTTATCGAAGGTGGCAGTGTATTGAAAATCAAATATTTTAGTGAGTGGTGAAGAAAATCCAAGCTCTTCGTGCAAGCGTCGGTTAGCTGCATCAATCGTTGCTTCATTTGGGCGTGGGTGGCTGCAGCAGGCATTTGTCCATAAACCTCCGCTGTGGTATTTTGAAAAAGCCCTTTGCTGCAATAGCATTTCATTTTTTTCATTAAAAATAAAAATACTGAAAGCCCTGTGGAGTTCACCTTTTAGGTGGGCCTCCATTTTTTCCATAGTGCCCAATTGTCTGTCCTGTTCATCAACCAAAATCACTTGTTCCATTGCTGTAAAAATAAGGGAAACTAAAGCATGTTAAATCGGCTTCTCACTCCTGCCTTGGCAAGGATCATCATCTTTCCATAATCCGGTATTCGGATTCTTTCTTCCATTATTTTCTTTGCCTTTATATTATTTATTTTCTTAAAAAGGGAGAGGTAATATTTATATGCTACATATACACCAAACCGGGCCTTTACCGGCAGTTTTGAAATTCCAATAAAAGCATGCTCAAAATCTTTACTGATATCTGCTTCTATTTTAGCTTTCGCTGCTTCAGAAAAATTGGTAAAACTGCACCCCGGGAAATACATCCTATTAAGCTGCTGAGAATCAGCTTTAATATCTCTAAGAAAGTTCACTTTTTGAAATGCGGCTCCGAGACTTTGAGCATATGGCTTCAACTGCTCATAAATTTCCTTGTTACCTTCGCAAAACACAAAAAGGCACATTAAACCCACCACTTCTGCACTACCATAAATATACTCGTTGTATTTACTGGTATCATATTCAATGTTATTGAGATCCTGCTCCATGCTGAAAAAGAAAGCTTCGATTAATGGAATTTCAATTTTGTATTGATTAACTGTTAACTGAAAACTATTAAGTATGGGATTGAGGCTTATTCCTCTTTTGATAGCCAGAAAAGTTTCCTCTTTAAATTGTTGTAGCAAAGTTGTTTTGTCGAACCCATGAAAAGTATCAACTATCTCATCAGCAAATCTTACAAAACCATAAATATTGTAAACAGGAAGCCTCAAATCTTTGTGTAATAACTTAATGGAAGACGCAAACGATGTACTGTATTCTTCTGTAGTTAACTTGCTACATTGTTGACTTACCTTATGAAACAATTGAACCATACCAGCTGAACGATATTTTAATGTTTAAAATCTTTTTCAATTTGCTTAGCTACCACCTCTCCGCTTATTATACAAGGAGGAACACCCGGACCGGGTACTGTTAACTGTCCTGTATAGTATAAGTTTTTTACTTTTTTACTTTTGATTGAGGGTTTTAAAATAGCTGTTTGCATAAGTGTATTAGCAAGACCGTAAGCATTTCCCTTAAATGAATTATAATCGCTTATGAAGTCACTATGCGCATAAGTGCGCTTAAAGGTAATATTATCGGTTATACTTTCACCTATGTTTTTTTCAAATCTTTCAACAATTTTTTTAAAATAATGTTCGCGTAGTTCTTCCGTATCATCTGTAAGACCTGTAGCGACCGGCACAAGGAAGAATAAATTTTCGCATGATTCAGGTGCAAGACTTTTATCCGTCTCAGTGGTTGCACTTACATAAAATAAGGGATCTTCCGGCCATTTTTTTGTTGAATATATAGCCTCTGCATGAGGTTGAAAAGGCACATCAAAGAATAACATATGATGCCTTATATTTTTCAGTTTCTTATTTAAACCTACGTAATAAATCAAACTGCTTGGGGCCAATACCCTTTTGTCCCAATATTGCTCAGTATAAGATCTGCTTGTTTCTTCAAGCAAACTATTCTCTATAAAATGATAATCTGCACTTCCTATAACTACATCACATTCAATGTCACCTTTCGACGTTTGGATATTTGTGACTATCCTATTTGCTACTGGTAACTTAACTACTTCATGATTAAACAGAAAAGTAACCCCCAATTCTACAGCAAGTTTGTGCATCCCTTCTACAACACTGTACATGCCTCCTTCAGGAAACCATGTACCGCCATTTATATCTGCGTAGTTCATTAAACTATATAGGGCAGGCGTTTTTTCTGGTAAAGCACCTAAAAATAACACCGGAAATTCGAGCAATTGCCGCAATTTTTCACTTTTGAAATGCTTTGCAACGTGATTTTTTATTGAATTAATAAGGTCTAAACGGAAAAGGCCTTTGAAAACATCGACGTCAATAAATTCAGTGATGGAAAGCCCAGGTTTTAGAACGAGGTTTTGCATGCCCGTCTTGTACTTGTAAGCAGCTTCTTCCATAAACAAATCTAATTGCTCGGCACTTCCGGCTTCTATGCTTTCAAATAATTGTTGGAGTTCGTGGTAATTGGCGGGGATATCCTTGGCAGTGTCTTGCCAATATACCCTGTAAGAAGGGTCTAATCTGGTAAGCTTGTAGTAGTCACTTACTTTTTTTCCAAATGATGCAAAAAATCTTTCAAAAACATCTGGCATCCAATACCAACTTGGGCCCATGTCAAATGTAAACCCCTCAGCTTCAAATTTTCTGGCTCTGCCTCCGGGTATGCTGTGCTGTTCTAATACGGTAACGTTCCAACCTGCTTTTGCCATAAAACATGCGGCAGACAATCCAGAAAATCCACTCCCTATTATTACAGCTTTCTTTTTATTCATTAATTTCTTTCAATCATCTCTTTAAGCAACTTTCGCGCAAAATGTATTCTGCTTTTAATGGTACCTAATGGCTCATTCAGCATATCAGAAATCTCATTGTATTTATACCCTTCATAATAGAGCATAAATGCAGTTTTAAATATTTCTGGCAGATCATAAACAGCCTTGTACATCTCCTTTAAATTTACACTTCCTTCTGCTGATATTGCATTTGTAGCAATGTTAGAATCTAAAAGAAAATCATTGGATGAATAATCCAACACTGTATTTTGCCTAACGGTTTTACGGTAATTGTTGATAAAGATATTACGCATTATCGTATAAAGCCAAGCTTTTATATTTGTCCCAACATTATATTTTTCTTTATTCGCCAGCGCCTTGTACAATGTTTCTTGGTAAAGGTCTTTAGCTACCTCACTATCGTGGGTGAGATTAATGGCAAACGGTCTGAGAAATTCAGCGTTTGCAAGAAGCATGTGGTTAAACTCTAAAGTTGACATGTTATATTGTTTAAAGTTGTGGGACACAAAATTAAACAAACTTTTTAGATTGCACCAAATTTTTGTTTAATTATTTCTTAATTAATTTAAACAATATTTTTTAGATAAAATTTTGGGGGTTCAGATTATTCACCAAAATGCAAAATGAATTTCTTCACATCTTGCAAAGACTTCTTAATAGTCAGCCCTTTAGGCAAATGGTTGTTATAGTCTAAAAGAACCAATCCTGAAGCTATTACAGGTACTTGGCTAAGTGTAGTCCGCAGATTATTAATGAATTTTTCTAGTTTGAACTTGTGAGAAATTGAGGAGAGGTGTGTATAAACAAGATCAGGAGCCTTTGCTTTTACAACAAATTCTAAATCCGCAATTGGTACGTTTGCACCCAAATAAAGTACATGAACACCCGCTTGCCTGAAAAGATAATTTACATAAATCAGCCCCAATTCATGGTATTCACCCTCAGGTAGAAATAATACAGCTGTTTTATCCATGCATGGTTTTTGGGAATTTTCTATACCCACCAAAAACTTTTGTCGGATAAGGTTGGTAACGAGATGTTCTTGTGCAGGGTTTACATTATTTGTCAGCCATAGAATGCCAATTCGCTCAAGAAAAGGAAAGATTGTTTCGTCAATTACTTTTTCAAGTCCTTTTTCAGCTATTTGGTTGGATAATATTACCTCAAAATCTTCGAGGCGCAAATCAACCATGTACCCTATAAGAGAATTAATTACTCGTTCTTGCTGCGCTTGGGAATTGGTTATCCTTTGCAGGTTTTCAGTAATCTGTGCCTGGTCCATCTTACTGATATGAGATATTTTATACCCATATTTGTTTAACAATGCAACGTTTAGTATTGACTTGAGTTCATCGTTGCTATAGTATCTAATATTGGTATCTGTACGTTGAGGTTTGAGAAACTCATAGCGCTGCTCCCATATCCTTATTGTATGTGCTTTGATACCTGATAAATTCTCGATATCTTTAATAGTAAACGCATTCATAGAATTTTAGAACAATACAAGCCTTAAAAGGTTCAGAAAATCAAAATTATCATTTATTAAGCCTATTTTTTATAATATGAACGATACCACCTTATGAACTCTTTAATGCCTTTTTGTATGGTGGTATCGGGCTTGTATCCAACATTTGCTACTAGGTCTGTTACATCGGCATAGGTAGAAGGCACATCACCCGGCTGAATGGGTTGAAAATCCATAACACCTTTTTTCCCCAATTCCTCTTCAATAGCTTTAATAAAATCGAGCAGTTTTACCGGGGAATTGTTTCCAATATTGTACAATTGATAGGGTGCAGCTGAGTTGGATGATTCGGGTTGGACAGGATCCCAATCAGACTTTGGCGTTGGAATATTGTTCATCACGCGGGTTACTCCATTTACAATATCATCTACATAAGTAAAGTCTCTTACCATATCTCCATTATTGAAAACCTGAATTGGTTTTCCTTCCAATATTGCTTTAGCAAAAATGAATAAAGCCATATCCGGCCTGCCCCAGGGACCATAAACAGTAAAAAAACGAAGCCCTGTGGTAGGTAATCCAAACAAGTGGCTGTATACGTGAGCCATCAATTCATTACTCTTTTTGCTGGCTGCGTAAAGTGACATAGGATGATCAACATTTTGCGATGTTGAAAAAGGCACATCTTCATTTAAGCCATAAACGCTGCTGCTGCTTGCATAAACCAAATGTTTCACTTTTGTATGACGGCAACCTTCCAGAATATTTGTAAATCCAACAATATTGCTATCAATATATGCATGAGGATTTGATAAGCTATACCGAACCCCAGCCTGTGCAGCCAGGTTAATGACGATATTAAATTGTTGTTCTTCAAAGAAACGATCCATCGCTGGTTTATCTTCCAACTTCAATTGAATGAATGAATAGTTGCTATGAATAGTACTTTGCGTGACCGTGCCGTAATTGATACTCGATTGTTGTATTCCGCGTTGCAGTAAACGATCATACTTCAATCCAACATCATAATAATCATTTATACTATCTAGTCCAACTACAGAATAGCCCTCCTGAATTAATTTATTCGCCAGATGAAAACCAATAAATCCTGCTGTACCTGTAACTAAAACTTTCATTGGATTAATTAACGATTTATGTCGCCAAATTATTTATGCCTGTTTAACTTTTGAAATAAAAGGTCGAGATAAAATTGCTTTGTTATTGCTACCTCATTCAACTTATTAAAATGTGATATTACAAATTCTTTTCCTGTTTCACCCATTTTTCTTCGTAAATCTTCATTTTCAGCCAAAGAAACGAGTTTAACTGCAAATTCTTCAATCTCATCAACATTTAATAAAAAACCTGTTTTCTGATCTATCATCGTGTCCTTTACTCCCCCCACATTTGTACATATAACCGGTCGCTTATAAAACTGCGATTCAATAAGTGTGAGTGGTGTACCTTCATTAAAACTCGTAAGTGCTACAATATCCAGCCCACACATTATTTCCTCCACGTTAGTAATCCATGAAGTAAATACAATGCTATTGTTTGCATTTACTCCTTCGCTATTAAACGAAATATCGTTTTGTTGCAGCCAATTTTCAAGTTCAACTTTCAAATCTCCATCACCGATAATAAAAAAACAGAAAGGAATGTGTGCATATGCTTCCTGCAGCTTTTTTATCACTTTTAAAAACATGATATGGTTCTTCACCGGAACAATTCTGCCTACTATTCCAACTGCAATATGGTTAGCCTGAAGCTGGTATTTATCTCTAAAAATAGCTCGTTGATAAAGTGAATCAGAAGTTTCAACAATATCAAAACCCAAAGGTATAATCTTTACTTTCCTGAAAGGAATGATTTTGAAATCATTAACCAGTTCTTGCTTTTGTGTTTCACTCAATGCAACTGTACATGTGGTGATCAGACCAATACTTCGCTCTACCAATGCAATAAACCTGGAGATAAACCTGGAGAAATAAGAGTGGAAAAAATGCCCATGAAAAGTGTGAATGATAACAGGAACCCTTAAAACAAACGCAGCAAACCGGCCCAAAAATCCTGACTTAGCGCCATGTGTATGTACTATATCCGGCCTAAACTTTCGGATAGCTGCAACCAACGTAATAAAAGCAATTACATCAATAATGGGGTTAATGCTTCTCCGCAAAAACCTTAATTTTCTTAAGGATAAACCCTTGTATTTATCTAACAAAAAACGAGGCTCTATTTCATCTTTTTCTTTTTCTCCAAATAGTATCTGGATTTCGAAATGTTGCTGCAGGTAATATGCTAAAGGTATGGTATCAACAGCTTGTCCGCCAATCACAAATCGGTTTAATATGATTAATAATCTTGGCTTCGTTTTGCTAGCGGTTTCAGGAGATGGCAACTTTCATAATCTTTAGTAAAAAATCAGAACCTGCGTTTACAAATAATGCCTATTTGCAACTGTAAAATTTGATATCTAACTGCAATGTTGATTTCAAACTTCAAATATAGGGGGTTAAATGCTACAATAAACCTATAAATACAACAAAATTAACATGCAAATACATCTATTATTGGGGTAAGGACTAATGCAATTCCATTTGCTTTTTATAATGCACCTTATTTACTGTTGTTTGCGAAAGCAATTTTATATAGGTAGCGATTACAGTCTTTTCATCAAAACTTTCTTCTACTAATTTACGTCCGTTTTTACCCATAGCTTTACGCTTCATAGGCCCCATCAGAATCATGGACTCCATAGCCGTCACCAGACTTTCAACATTCTTTTTGGTAACCACCAACCCATTAAAATCGTTGACAACTACCTGGTTACAGCCAACATTGTCTGTAGTTATTACCGGAATTTCTTTTGCGCAAGCCTCCAATAATATTTTTGGTATGCCTTCCATATAGTAAGATGGAAAAACCAAAATATCCATATCATCTAAAAAGCCAGACATATCATCCGTTAATGCATAGTATTTGATAACTCCGCTGTTGATCCATTTTTCAACTTGCTTCATAGATACCGATGAGGGATTTTCTGAAACTGCACCTACCATGTAAAAAGAAACTTCATGATATTTTTTCTTGAGTAAAGCTGAGGCTTCTACATATTCTACTACTCCTTTAGCTTTTATGAGGCGACCTGCATATAAAAACCGAAGGGTGTTGCTGTCGTGATTGATATTCTGCGAAGGATAGAAATGATCTAAATCAACTCCTGAACCGGGCACTCGCACTGCTTGTTGCTGGTTGACAATTTTTTTCAGTTTAAAAAAATCTACATCATCAGGATTTTGAAAAACTACATTTTCGAGATCTTTGAATGCATATCGGTACAATCGTGCTACAATAAAGGATAACCAGTTTTGATTGATAAACGCATAACCCAAGCCATTTACCGTTGGTATAAACCGGGTATTTGTTTTTTTGCTGGCAATAGCACCCCAAATATTGGGTTTGGGTGTATAAGAAAGCACCACGTCAAAATCATTTTGTCTAAAAATTTTACGCAGTTCCATACAAAATTTAATATTCGCAAATGGATTTATTGACTTTGAACTTACATTCTTGAGTGCAATAAAACTGCATCCCCAACTGGTAATTACATTTTTATAATAACTTTCGTCAGGCGCTAATACAAAAACCTCATGCCCATCGGCAACTATGGCTTTAATAAGATTTTTTCTGAAATTAAAAATACTCCAGGAAGTATTTGAGGTAATGCAAACTTTCATTAAATATTTGTACTAATCGTTGGGTTATTTAAGTATGATCTGGTACTTAATAGACGGGTGCAATGTACAACTATTTCATGAATCAGGTAGAATAGTGGGTATTTTTATACCATATTTCCATTGAAAAGAGGGTCCACAATATTTTTGCCCGCTTTTCTTTGCCAATTTTTATTCGTCCTTCCCATATTTTATCTAAAAAGTCTCTTGTAATAAAATGCTGATTAAATGCATTAGCAGCAAACAAATAGGAATGGATGACTTCCTTTAGTAAGGTATCAACCCAATCTTTTAGCGGTATTTCAAATCCTCGTTTGGGTTGGTTTATCAGCTCGGCAGGCAGATAATTTTTAGCCAATTGGCGAAGCAAGTACTTTGTATTTTTTCCTTTTATTTTTAGCTCATCGGGCAATGTTGGTGCCCACTCCAGCAATTCCTTGCACAAAAACGGGCTTCTGCCCTCCAGCGCATGTGCCATAGATCCAATGTCCATTTTTACTAACAATGCAGAGAACAGACTAATGTTAAAATCGAGTAGCATTAGTTTTCTAAGGCCTCCGTCTATGCCTTCTATCATATTATCCACAGCTGTAGACAATGAAGATAATTTATCGGGCTTGTAATCTTTAAAAATGGATTTGGGTAATCCTTCAAAGATATCAGTTCCGGCAGCCAAATAAACATCGAGGTTTTCTTTTTGTATCAGTCCTGTTAGCCTGTGCATGTAATTATAGAGCGATAGTTTATCATGGCTAATTGGCAACACTCTATTGAGCGCTGAAGCAATGTTTTGTACAAAAGAACTTGCTGTAAAGAAATCGTATTTGGCAAAAGGAACATAGCGGCGGTAACCCCCAAACAGTTCATCTGCTCCATCACCGTTGAGAATAACCGTAACGTGTTTTTTTGCTTCTCTGCTCACATACCACGTAGGAATGGCAGAGGAATCGGTAAAAGGTTCTCCATAGTTGCCCAAAATAGTTTCAATATTAGATTGCAAATCGCCGAAGTCAATATTTATTTCGTGGTGGGTTGAGTGTATTTTATTTGCAACCAACTTTGCCAAAGGTGCTTCATTATATCTGCCATCAAAAGCCACGGTAAATGTCTTTAGTCGGGTATTGTATTGCGCAGCTATTGAAGCAACCAAGCCACTATCTATGCCCCCACTCAAAAAACAACCTACTTCCAGATCAGATGATTCCAATCGGCGTTTTACTGCTTCATGCAACATTTGATCAGCTTGTGAAATGGCTTCTGCCTCGGTTACAATAGCATTTTGCTGATAAAACGGTTTGATACTCCACCATCTGGTTTGTTGAAATTGTCTGTACTGAATATCAATTTTTAAGTACGAGCCGGCGGGCAATTCACGGACATTTTTGTAGGGTGTATGTTCATTAAAAAAGGAGCCAAGCCTCAGGTATTCATAAAAATATTCATGATTTATTTGTAGTGATACCGCCTTTTTTAAAGTGTTTAATTCGCTTGCAAAAAAGAAGGATTTTTCATCCTGATAATAATAAAGGGGTTTTTTTCCAGCCCGGTCTCTTGCCAGCCAAAGTTGATTGCTAGTTCTATCTAACAATGCAAAGGCAAACATGCCATCCAACTCGTGCAGAAAATCAATGCCCAATTTTTTGTAAAGTAGCAGTGCTGTTTCGGTATCTGACCGGGTAGTGCATTGGAGCTTGTGTTTTTCTCTGAGGCTTAGGTGATTGTAAATTTCTCCGTTGAATACGATGGCCAATTCGTCACCCATATACATAGGCTGCATTCCGGACTGCACATCCTGAATAGCAAGTCGGGCATGGTATAATATGACATCTCCAAGTTGAACGAAGGTTTGGTCGTCGGGACCACGGTGTGCCAGGCATTTTAAGACACCCTGGTCTACTACATTATTACCTCCTAAACTTCCTGCTATGCCGCACATACGCTGTAATATAAATCTAAAATCAGCGGCAATTTAAAGGTAATTTGAGCAACAGTTGTTATGCTTTCTTTTTTACAATCACGCCAATCGTAAAATTGAGCGAAAGCGGCAGGAAAGAAAAGGGAATTCCCTTTGTCTCCACTATCTCAAAATGTTCTTCCAGTTGGCGGATCATTTTCTTGTAGTCAAAACCTTTGTGGCTGGTATCTGTTCGTTCTACTTTATCCATCCTGCCAATGAGTGCATAAAAAACTTCTTTGGTGGTATGCGGTTCGCGTTGGGTAATGAAAAATTTCTTAAAATAATACTTTAAAAAGAACAACAATCCTCTTTCATTTGGGAAAGAATAAAAGCCATATTGGTTGGTAGAGGCTGCCAGTTTTTTTAGATAATCCTGTAGAAATCTTTCCGGCAAGTGCTCTAAAGTTTCCATAGCAAGGCTGTAGTCGAATGTTTCTTTTGCCGGATTGAAAGTTGTGGGATCTATACTAGCTACAAATTTAAAATGTTGGTGTTGCTTAAACCTTTCTGCGCCTTCATCCAGTCCGCCTTCCCAGTCAGCGTCGTAACCTGCATATGCAGAGGGAAGAAATGGCAGATAATCCAGACTGCGTCCATCATTGCAACCAATTTCCAATACACTTCCTTTGGTGATATTGAATTTTTTGAAGGAGTTAAACAACCACTTAAACCTGCCATTGTGAAAAAATCCCCTCAGGCCCGGGCTAAACAGTCTTTGGTTGTATGTTTTATCTTCTATGAGTGTGTGTTGGGCCATTTTCTTAATAATTGAACATTGATAATTTATATCACGAAGCAGCAATAAAAATTCTTTTGGTTGACAATCCTAATGCTTGGAAAGTTGTTTGAAATGGTGCAAGTATAAATTTTTCAATGCGTTAACCGAGTATTTTTTTTCAACGGTTTGCCTGCCTTTCTCTCCCATTGTTTTTCGCATTTCAGAAGATTCGACAAGTTGGCTCAATTTGTCCATCCAATCATCATCTGTAGAAGCGAGAAAACCATTTTCTCCATCTTGAATAATTTCTTTGTTTACACCAACTGGAGACATAATAGTTGGTATAGAAAGCGCCATGTATTGCAAACCCTTAAGACCACATTTGCCATTTGCCCATGCATCGTCCGGTAGTGGCATGATGCCAATATCAATTTCTGCCAATTCAACTAATTCATTTTCTTTCGTCCACGGAATGCCTTTTATACCAAGTTCTTCATTTTTGAAATTACCATCTCCAATGAGTTTAAAATACACCTTACTGCCATATTTTTTTTTGATGTCTAAAAGGACCGGTACACTGCTTTCAAAATTAGGAATAGTAGAAAATGAGCCGCTCCACCCTATGCAGACTTGTGTATTATTGTTGAACTTTTTGGGTTGATAAACATCTGTATCAATCGTTGTAGGGATGATGGCTACATTTTTGTTGAGTTGACCGGCATAATTGGCAAGATATTGGTTACCTGCAAAAATGAGTGCCGCCATTTGGAGCAACTCATTGGTTTTATTTGGATTTTTTAGAAAATTCAAAGACTTGTTTCCCTCACTTACTGTAGGTATCCAAATGGAATCATCAAAATCAAAAATGAGTTTACTTTTTTTAGCAAATTGCTTTTCGAACCAGGATGTGCCAATAAAGAATGCTTCCCTGTAAACAAAAACGACATCATAGTCCGAAGCCTTTAAAACTTCTGCCATTCTTTTACAAAACCCCTTTACCAGCATCATCATTTTTTGAAACAAGTGCCCTTTAGTGTAGTAAAGTTTATAATCTGCCTCCGACAAGGCATTTGAAAAGACAATTTCAACTCCTTTGCTTCGCAGAAAATCCAGATATTGTTCAAATCGAAAACGCTGACCAGGAACTTTATCAGGGGGATAAATACAAGCAATTAATACCTTCATAATTTAATTTTCGAGCCAAAGGGGCGGCAATTTTTCCAGTATCTCAATATTTCCAAAGCGGCTGCTTTCTCTGGCGCCAACTTTAGTAGCCCAATTAACCATTTTATCTACGCCTTCCTTTAGAGAAACAAAAGTGCCTTCCCGGATATCAAAAATTTCTTTTGCTTTACTATGATCAGAATATGCATGCAACACTTCATTTCTGGCATCCAAATACCTTATTTCTCCATCTATACCCATCACTTGCTGTATGGTTTCAGCAAGTTCTTTTACACTGTAATCCTGATCAGCACCTATATTAAATACCTGATTATATGCTTCAGGAATATTTACAGAATTAGCTATGTAAGGGGAAACGTCTTGTATATAACTAAATGCTCTTGTTTGAGTGCCGTCGCCAAATATAGTGAGCGACTTTCCTTGCATCAATTGATTTATAAAAATACCGATGACATTTCTATAACGATCGCCAATGTTCTGGTATTCGCCATAGACATTGTGTGGTCGAAAAATAATATAATTCAAACCAAACATCTCATGAGCAGCTTTTAAGTCTAACTCTACAGCATATTTAGAGATACCATAAGGATCTTCCGGAACCGGTGTTGTATTTTCCGTCATTGGCAACTGTCCGGCACCATATACAGCTATAGAACTAGTAAATACAAAACACTTTACTTTGTACTTAATACTTTCGTTAATGAGATTGATGCTACCTATTAGATTGTTGTTGTAGTTGAACCGGCGAATGAAGTGGCTAAGCCCCTCTGCGGCATATGCCGCCAAATGATAAACATATTCAAAGCGGTGCTCAGCGAAAAGTTGAGCAACAAGGTTTTCGTCATTGATCGACCCTTTTATGAAAATTGCTTTCGTGTTCACATTTTCTTCAAAACCACCACTTAGATCATCCAATACAACAACTTCATGTCCCTGTAGTATTAAATAATCTGTCACATGTGCCCCAATAAATCCTGCACCTCCCGTTACTAGCGATTTTGCCATACAGCATCAAAAATTAAGGCGCAAATATAGATGTTTGGAAACGGATTAAAAAAGAAGCCAAAGCAAGAGGACCTTTTGATTGCTATTTTAAACGAAACATATCAGCGTAAATCATCCAATATCCCTTCAGTACTTCTTTGATTTCAGCTATTTCCCCTTTAAATGATAATTGGACAATGCGACAAAATGGTTCAATAAAAAGTGAAAAAATGGAAATTAAAAACAGCTCAATTGAATTGAAATATTTTTTACTATATTGAATTCTGCTTTTAATATTATAGAAAAGACGGCGATCTTTTATTTGATTCGTGGTGCCGTTGACTGCATGAATAATAGCTATTGTTGGGGTGTAATATGACAATCCTCCCGCATCATTCAATTGTTTAGAAAAATCCAGGTCTTCATAGTACAAAAAGAACCTTTCGTCCATTTTTAGTCCTAAGCGATTGATGTCTTTTATTCTCATAAACATGTAGGCACCCATTACCTGGTCTACATTGCCCCCTATCTCATAATCGTAATCCATCATGATAATAGGCGGCTTAAACAATTTAGGGAATACTTTATTCAAACCTACCGATAATATTAAAAAATCGGTTAAGGTCGGAAACCTGCTGCAGGATGGATGAACTACTCCCATATCATCCAAATGTTTCACACCAAGAATGCTAATGTTAGCATTTCCCTCCATGAATTGGACACTTTTAATAAGTGTATCTTTAAATAGCTTTGTATCGGGGTTGAGTAACAGAAAATAATCTCCTTTTGCTAATAAATATCCTTGATTGCAGGCAGCAGCAAATCCTACATTTTTCTTGTTTCTTATTACTTGAACGGAGGAATGAGAAGGAATTTTATCAGCTGACCCATCTGTAGAAGCATTATCAATAATAATAATAGACAAGTTTTCAAAAGGATAATCGCAACATAAAATAGACTTTACCGCATCTGTAATTAAATTGCCTGCATTCCAGTTAATAATAACTATATCAATGTGTATCATAAAAGGTTTGCATTTGTGGTTGAATGAAGCCTTTTTACAGGAAACAGGTAAAAGAAAATCCCTTTTGCTTTACACCAAAAAATAAAATAGACACCTCCAGTCATAAGCGACAACTGTATCCATGTAGATAACAGGCTGATATACTGGTCATTAAAAAAAACCATTATCAATGGGAAAAACAACAAGCTGTAAATAATCTTAGAAAAATAGTTGTTACTGCCTAGTCGCAATCTAAAATATGCATTGCTGTGAACAAACAGGAAAATAAAAATCCAGCCAAGTGCGTACATCCAGCCAAAGTCTCTGATATAGGGATTGTAAACCGTATAGACATTTACAGGATAGGGTACAAATAGAAAAGAATCTACGATGTCAAAATCATTAGGGTGAATTTTTGTAATGCCCAATACAGAACCGACAACATAAAAAAACCTAAGAGTCCTTTTTCCTTCTTCTTGTTTTAAAAGCGGTTGGTGCAATACTTTATCTATCGCATTCATCGGCGTAATGAGATACTCTGCAAACGTTTCTATAGAGTTATCAATATTGTCTTTAAAAGAGCTATTCAAACTCCCGCCTTTTTCTAAAACAACACCTAACGTCAAAAAAATCAACACAAAAAGCATCAATGAAAATACCACCTGCTTTAGTTTCACCTTTGGGGAACTAATTAAATACATGGCAAGGTTGACACTTATGACCATGAATACTCCACTTCTCCGCATGGTTGCCAATGCATATGCTATTGCCACAATAATTGATGCGATATACAATAGTCTATTAAGGAAGTTTTTTTTGTGCCAAAATGCATATCCATTGTACAAACTTACAAAGCAGGATAACGTAACTACATATCCATATACACCAAAACTCACTTCATTTACAGCCGTTTCATATCTAATGCTTTTAAATATATTTTCTACTTGTTCGGTTAATATTTCATTCTGAATATACCTTAGGAATAAAGGAAAAACCAATAAGCAAAAAAGGAGCAAACCAACTCTTGTATAAATTGACAATCTGGAATTGACCAGATTTTTTTCAATTTCAATACTTCTGGTCCCTGTTATCTTTAAGTTTTCAAAATAAACAAACTGCAATTTACTTAAGTAGCCAGCTAGTGTAACAGCTATGCAACCTCCTGCAAAAAGCAAATAGGTGTCCCATTCAATCGGAAATAATCCTTCCAGATAAAATTGCGTAAATACAATTCTGGCAACCATTACCGACAACCAAATAAAACAAAATAAAAATGGAGGGTAGGTTATTTTTTTACCTCCTATACCGTAATTTATAATGGAGAGTACACAAAATAATATAATTGAAATAAATATCATCTTATGCCTGATTGGCGAT
The DNA here is from genome assembly GCA_031424295.1 of Segetibacter sp. Classification (GTDB taxonomy): domain Bacteria; phylum Bacteroidota; class Bacteroidia; order Chitinophagales; family Chitinophagaceae; genus Segetibacter. Next base: position 24,391 of record JANPHE010000322.1, read on the forward strand.
TTTACCTTTATGAAGTTGGCCCAAAAACTTTATATAGTAATAAACCATTAATAACATAAAAGCTATAAAACTCCAGATGATAAAACCTGAAGCCCTTCCTCTTTTATCATTCTCCAGCGGTAATATAGGTCTATCAATAACCTGAACTAGCGGGGTTTCTTTCATCAGCGTCATTTTAGCGATTTCAAGATTTTTCATGATCTCGCCGTATGCTATTGTATACACCTGTGCATCAATATTGCTTCTTTGCCCCTGAGCTCGAACCATTTGCTTTACAGGATTTACATTTAAGTCAGTAGAAGAGGCTGATTGGTAAATAGCACCCGTCATTAGCGCTTTTACAGAATCCAGTTCTTTGATAATAACTCCCACATTATGCTTTGTTTTCCTTGTCTTGGTTTCTGTATAGAAATTTACAACAATATCCAACAGTTGCTCTACAAATAATTTAGAAAATAATTGATTGTGAGATTTGAATGAAATGCCAACAAAAGTCAATCGCTTATCAATCCTGGATACATCTAGTTTACTTTTTATGATATCCCGATAAATAACAGTTAATATACTGTCCTGCAACAACGTTCTTTCCTGCTTACTAAAATGTATTTTTTGAAAATTTTTGAAATCACTCTCTATAAGGTGATTAATCATTAAATCTTTTTTGCCATTGATAACTTCCTCTTTGACGAGGGTTTTTTCAATAATATATCTCGATTTAAAAAGCTCTAATAAATTTTCTCCTTTAAAAGCTCCACCACCACCGTTTCCCAAAGTGATTCCGAACTGTGCAGCAATGTTCAAATATCCGCTTGCATCACTCCCTTCATCATCTACGGCAAACATTAATGATGCGATGTAAGAGGGACTTTTATAATAATTGTAAAAAGCCCCACTCGCACCTGCTATAGCGCAAATGATTACAATCCACCATTTCTTTTTGAAAACAAAACGAACAAACAACTTTAATAAATCACCAAATGAAGTGACAGTTGCCTGTGTTGTTTGAGTTTGATGTATTGGTTCGTTTGACATTGATCAGTTGTTTTATAAACTTTGTGTTGTTAAAAACATAGGTTTATAGAATTTTTTTTATAAAAAGGTGTTTGTAAAAAAGTCCATACCCTTTGATAGATTCCATTAATATTCTATAGCTTTTTTCCACCAAAATGGCATGGATGATTCTGGCAAAAAATCCTGGAACTATCATAATTAAATCAGCTACAATAAATGCCGGCCAAGAAAAATGCTTTTTGATGAATTCATGTTTTGCATGTAATGAATAAAATAATCTTTTAGCTTTTACATTCTTTGAAATACCTCCTTGCTTATGACAAATCAGGTTGTCTCTATCATAAAAAATCTTTCCTCCTGATTGCAATATTCTATATGACAAATCGATATCCTCCAGGTAAACAAAATATCGGTCATCAAAAAAGCCATGTGCATGTATCCAACTTGCTTTGATTAAATAAAAGGACCCCATTACATGTTGAACGTAATCGCTCTTGTTGTATTCCCAATCAGTGCATAGAAATCCGTTCTTAAAAAGTCGTGGATTCAAGTAACTTAATCCTAGAATATCATTGCAAAAAGTAATCAAATTAGGAAATCTCCCTACAGTGAACTTTTGGAGTTTACCGAATTCATCTTCCTGGGCACAGCCATAAACAATACATTCCGTATTTTTTTCAGCAAATTGGACGGCCTTTTGTATTGTTTGGTTTTTTATTAAAGTATCAGGGTTCAATAGCAAAATATATTGGCCGTTACAAAACTTTAAAGCTGCGTTACAAGCATTTCCAAAACCTAGATTCTCTTGCATTGAATGAACCGTAATCCTGGGATCTTTGGGTAAGTTATCAGACGAACCATCTTCAGAATTATTATCGATTATATGGATTCTAAAATTAGAGTAAGTAGAAGGCAGGGCACTACTGATGCACTCTCTTAGCAATGTACCCGAATTCCAATTTACAATTATTATATCTACTAAGACATCAACCATTAAAAAAGATCAATTTATAAGGTCCTACTAATTTTGCAGCTATTACAGTTAGCATTAGCATAAATAGTGAATATGAAACAACGGCAATATAACCATACATTTTTTGTTTAAATGTATATACTAAAAAAGGAATTGTGAAAATAGATACAACCCCATAAAATTCAGATATTCTATAAGCAACAAAAGCAATGGAGGAAAATGCACATAAACAAAAAATACTCAATAGTTGAAGCTTTAATAACAAATAAGCATATTTATTCTGTTCCTTAATCATTTCATGATGAATAAATAACCATCCCGAAATAATTACCTGACTTAAAAACATAGGATTCAACAGATTTATGGTGTTTTCATCTTCATTCATTGCTTGCAATGTCACTGTCAGTTTTTTTACAAAAGAGGCATTAATCAGGAAAATCGGTTGAAGAAAAACATCGCTATGCAACAGTCCTAAGACAAGTGCTAACCCGAGAATCAATAAGCTTGCATATTTGCTAAAGGTCTGTGAGTTTAAAAAAAGAATGGGAAGAATGAGCAAAGCACTATAGTGGAACATGATAGCCAGTAAAAAAAATAAACCAAATTTCAAATAGTCCCTGTGAAAATGATGATATACACATAAAAGCATAAGGCCCGAAGCTACAGCAGCCCTTATTTGAGTAAGCTCATGAAGCAAAAAATAAAAGCCGAACCATACAACAATGCTAAGCATTGGAAATGTAGATAACCGTTTTATATTTACAAGGTTAATTACTACTGCTAAAAATGAAAAAATAAAAAACACAAAAAGCGGGTAGTTTGGCAACCCAATATATTTACAAACAGAAGGAATTAAATAAAAGAAAGGCTCAAAAAAAAACCAATCTTCTGTATGTAAAAAATAATCCGCCGGACTTAGAAACTGGCTGAAAGAATCCAAATAATTCTGATAGTCCCGATCAACGTCTGCCCCCCTAAATGCTGCAAAGAACATGAGCATTCCCCCAACTATTGGGAGCACCATTTCGCTTTTCAAGCTGAATTGTGTTTTAAAAAAACCAATGAACACAAGTACTAGAAATACAAGAAAGTAAATGATCATTACATTTTATTAAACTTAGGCAAAATGAGAGGTGCCATTATTTTTTGGATAAAGAAATTACCCCATGTTTTTGGAGCCATCGTTTGGTTATTAGGTATGACACAATGAAAAAGCCAAACAAAAAAGCTCCAATGATACCTGAAAAAAACCTTCCTGGCTTTTGATTTTTTAAAGGAAGGGAGGGAACATCGACAACCTGTATCAATGGTGTTTCCCTTCTCAAAGCTAATTTAGAAAGTTCGAGATTCTTTAATAGTTCAGCATATAACAAACTGTTTGCCTGAAGATCTATTTGCTTTCTTTGAACACCTGTGCGAACTACTTGTTTTAATGGATTAACATTTACATCATTCATTTCTGCCACCTGAGAAATGTTACCGGATAGTGAGTTTTTTACAGAATCTGTTTGTTTTTGCAATACTTCTACATTTTGTCTTGATTTTTTAATTTTATAATCAGTGTAATAATGAATGGCATTGATGGTAAGTAGTTCTACAAACCTTTTTCCAAAATACTCATCACTCGATTTCATTTTCACATCTATCAAATCTACTTTTTTATCTCTTTTCTCAATTTCCAATTCAGATTTAATGATATTCTCATATACCTTATCAACTATACTATCTCTAACTCTATCAAACTGCTTAGGCGATTCTTCAAAATGAATGTTGCGGTAAGCTGGTTTATTTTCCCAATCTTTATTAAGCTGATTAATTAATAAGTACTTATCGATCATTAAGTTTTTCGCTCCACTTTCAATTGGAGATAATAGGGTTTTTTTTACCAATGTTCTACTTTTGAGCAACTCCATGAGATTATCTCCTTCAAAAGCACCACCGCCACCACTACTTCCTAAATCCAGACCAAACTGTGCTGCAATACTGGCGTACATACCCAAGCCGGATTTTGCATCTCCTTCGGTAAAGAATGTTAGCACAGCTATATATTCAGGTTTTTTGAGCCAGGCGTAGGTAATTCCAGCAATCCCCCCCATAAAAGTTATCAATAGAATCAATATCCACTTTGAAAATAGAAAACGCACATTTTCCTTTATTGATTTAATAAGGTCAATTATAGTAAGCTCTTTATTTTCCAAATTATTCATTCAGTCTAATTAGTGAGATACAAAAGTAAGTTTAGTGTTTTTCTTGTTGGAATAATATTTTTCGATAGCTCCAATAACCAAACATATAAAAAATAATCGTTAAATTATTTCTTTATACATACCAAGTAAATATTTATTGCTGTAAGCGAACACCATTATTAAATACAATAATACACCAGTAATAAATCCAAAGCCGGATGCAAAAATTCCGTATTTAGGAATAAGCAAAATATCAACAAGAAAGCAAGAAAAAAATGAAACGCCAATAAACAAAAGCATGTTCTTTGTCTTTTTGCTTAATTCCAAAAATTTATGTTGCAACATCGCTATCTGCCATATAAACGTACCTGCAATTACCTCAAGGTTAAGCCAAAGATACTCGGTCGTTTCTGGTGTGTGCAATATTCTACTCAAAATTGGAAATCCGAAAAACGGATACAAAGAGAGGCTTATGATTAATAATAAAATTTCACCAATCATGAGTTGATTTATCAACTTTTTTACTTGCACATATTGACCTTCAGAATGAGCCTTCACAACCAAAGGAAACATACTAAGCAAAACAGGCGAAAGCAAAAATATGATTGATTTATTGATTATATCAAAACTAGCTGTAAAATGCCCAATACTGTCTTTGCCATAATAATGAGCCAAAACAAACCGGTTGGCCATACTTATTCCATAGCTAAAAAAAAACCATCCCATTAGGTAAGAACCGTAATGAAAAAAAAGTTTGCCAATATTGGCAACTCGGGACCAGTTAAATGAGTAGGGTATTATCAAGAACCGATTTACAAAAAAAAGATAGCAACTGGCAATGAAGTAGGAAACAAATAACGCAATAAAGATTAAAATTAAATAGGAATCTGTTGGAAATAAGTGTAATAAAAGAAAGGACAGCCCTAAAAAAAGAATTGTTCTTATACTCTCACTGATAGCAGATTTGACTGAAAAAAATCTGGATTGCGTAATGGCTAGTAAGGAAGTATAAACGTTTGATAAAAAAAAAGCTCCGGCAAAGACAATCGCAAAAGACAATTCATTATGATCTGAGAAAGAATAAATGAATAAAGGCAAGCTAATAAAAGCACTTGCCAAAAAAGTAATTGTCAATGCATTTGTAAAAAAAGACTTTTTATCATCGCTTTCTGCTTGTAATCTAATGATACTTTGATTGATTCCACCCGCTAACGATGAATTGATAATTAGTAAAATAGACAAGTAATATGTATAGACTCCGAAATCCGAAGATCCTAAAACATTTTTTAAAATTGGTATTGTTAGAAAGTTAACTAGAGCTGGAACAATAATGCCTAAAAAATATGGCAGGTAGTCCTTTTTAAATTGCTCAATTAACATTATGATTTTTAAATAGTCTCAATGAATGACTATGAATTTCCACTATTTATTAATATTGATCAGTAGGCTTAGTAAAACCCCGGCAAAGGAAGTAACAGCTGTTGCAATACCAATTACTTCTCCTGTTGATAACCTTCGCCTTTCTACTAAATGTTTTTTAGGAATGATAACCTCTGATCCCGGAGTAATCTTTGGAAATTTTTTGAAAAATAAAAAGGAGCTTGTTTTTGCAGCATTGCCATTTGGATAAAGAACGTAAATTTTCCTTTTTTGAGCATTATCAGTCAGCCCTCCTGCTCTACCAAGGTAATCTTCCATATCCATGTTTTTATCAAACACTACTTTTGTCGGAAACAATACTTGTCCGCTTATTCTAACATCCATCTTTTCCTTAGTAATTGTTATCACATCTCCTTCTTCTAATATGAGGTCGTTGCGACTTCCTGGCGATTCCAAAATTTGTTTTAAATCTATTGCTATCTGATCTAGGTTCCGGAATATTTCTTCTTCTGCAATGTTGGATGTATCATTTAGATTTTGTTGTATTTTAATTATTTTCTTAGAGTTTATTTCATTGGCGACAGTACTTCTATTTACTCTTGTAAGATATCCACCCTCTATGAATGCTTGCTTGGTTAAACCACCTGCTCTTTTTAAAACATCACTTATTCTTTCATTCTTGGTTTTTAATACATAGGGACCAGGAAAAGCTACCTCTCCTTCGACCCGAATACTAATTTGTGCCTGGAAGCTAGGGTTTCTTCTTACAACAACTGCATCATAAGGTTCCAACTTCAGATCGCCACCGTATACATCAAGGTCGTTTATTGTTGATACATCAAATACCTTTGAAACTTCCATATTCGAAGAGTCATAAGTATTATTTCTAATTCTTCTGGCAACTTCAATTCTTTGCGGAATAGCTGCATCAGAAAATCCTCCCGCTAACAAGATCAGGTCTTTAAGCGATAAATTGTCATAATACTCAAATGAACCAGGGTCCCTTACCTCACCAAATATAGTTACCGTGGCTTTTTCTTTTAAATCCCCAACTACAGAAATCGTAACTATATCATTTGCTTTTAGTACAACACCTGTTGATGTATTCTGCATAACATCCATAGGCATAAAAGAAATATACTCAGGTGTAAGATCAGCCTTCCTACGTATAATCAACCCTCTTGTATTGTAAGCATCTTCTCTTAAACCTCTTGCTTTTTCAACAAGTAGTTTAAGTGTCATTCCGTTCGTTAATTCATAATCACCAGGAAGGTAAACAGCCCCATTAATTGTTACACGATTCGTAAACCTGCCTACTATTTTCTTAACTAGAAAAGATTCTGCCCTAGAAGGCAAGTATTTTGAATACTCGCTTTTTGCAATGTCAATAATCTTATTCTCTGTATCGGCTATTTTATACCCTGTAATACTTGCGGTGTAGGCACTATCAGAAAACCCTCCTGCAAAGTCAAAAAGGGTTTGCAATGATTCTCCTTTTTCAATTTCGTACAATCCCGTTCTTTTTACTTCACCTTCTATAGATACCCGAATATTATAAGAAGGAATCCGTATGATATCCTGATCCCGAAGGTTGATATTGCTTCTTTGGTCGCCTTTAACCAAAAAATCGTAGATATCCAGTACATCTATCACCTTTCCGTTTCTAACAATTTGAATGTTCCGCATACTACCAATATCGTTTGGCCCCCCCGACAGATACAATGCATTAAAAGCAGTAGCCAAAGAAGGTAAGGTATAGGTGCCGGGCTTTCTAACTTCACCAAGGACAGTTACTTTGATACTTCGTATCCTACCAACAGATATACTAACTTTTGTAAGTCCGGATTTAATATTTGAATATCCGGATATAGAAAGCTTGCTTTTGATTTTGGCCGCAGCTTGTTCAATAGTTAATCCGGCAACATACATTTCACCTGCATAGGGAATATTAATTTCTCCTTCCGGACTTACTTTCAAGTTGTATTTTGCTTCCTGATAACCATAAATGTTTATAACAATTTCATCATCGGGTCCAATAATATAGCCAAAAGGTGTGGCTATTTTAAGATTTGGTTCAAAAGACAATACGCCATTATTAAAAATCTCCAGGCCAAATATTTTCTTCGGATTTGCTACCACCTTTACCCTGTTTATCGTATCGGTCATTCGGCTTTCGTAGCCAGGTTGGCGCAATTTTTCATCAAAGCCTAACACTGATGTATCGTTTAGAGGTTTGTTATTCGAACTTGAACTACCTAAACCTCTCTCTATTCTTGTTCTTAACAAATCAGCTTCAGATGGTTTCATTCCTCTTCTGATAAGCTGACTATATACCTGAGCGGTCGTAATGTTGTTTTGTTGAATGTAGCTTATTACCTGAGTCAATTGCTCCTCAGAAATGTCAGAAGACCTGTATGTTCCTAAATTTGAAGGTAAAGATGGCAACTGACCAATGACCAATGTGGCAAAAAAAACACCTGCCAATACCAGCAACAATTTAAATTTATACATATTTATAGAAAAGTCTAATAAAAATTTGCGGCAATTTAAAGTGTTTTTAATAGAAATGATGAAGTTTTCGTATTGCAACTGGTATGTATCGGTTAATATATAGCCAAAAAGCAAAAATCATGTATAAGATAGCTGCATTTGGTTTAATCGTTTTTGCTGTAGGTTTGTAGTGTGATTTGTCCTCCATTAACCATTACTTTTTTAGGTACAGGCACCAGCAGTGGTGTTCCATTAGTGGCATGTGACTGTGCTATCTGCTCATCCAGTGATCCAAAAGATAACAGACTGCGCAGTAGTATATTGGTTCAGTCTGCCAGTACGACTATTGTGGTGGATGCTACCCCCGACTTCAGGTATCAAATGCTGAGGCAAAAAGTAAAAAGAATAGATGCTGTATTAATCACGCATCCGCACAAAGACCATGTCGCAGGAATAGATGACACTCGTCCATTTCAATTTTTTTCAGGAAAGCCAACTGAGGTATACGGCAATAGCATTTCCATAGAAGGAATTAAAAAGGAAATCCCCTATGCATTTCATGATTTCACTTATCCGGGTGTGCCTAAAATATTGCTACACGAAATTGGTTTAGACCCATTTAGAATTGGTGACATTCCCATTATACCTATTTTGGTTTGGCATCTTAAAATGCCCGTTTATGGCTTTAGGTTTGGCGATTTTACTTACATAACCGATGCCAACAGGATAGACGAAAGGGAAAAAGAAAAAATCATGGGTAGCAAAATCATTGTACTGAATGCTCTAAGAAAAGAAGCACACATTTCCCATTTTACCTTGCAGGAAGCAGTGGAGATGGTACAAGAACTACAAATTCCAACCGCATACTTCACCCATATCAGCCACCAATTGGGTATTCATCAGGAAATAAATGACCAATTACCGCCAGGAATTAATTTAGCATTTGATGGTTTAAAAATAGTTATATAACTTTCTGGCGCTAATTTGATTAAAGATGAAGAAATGGTGGCAGACTCTTGCTAAAGACTATTTTACTTTTTCAAAAAAAGAAAGACTTGGCATCATTGCTTTGCTGATCTTGACAATCGCCTGTATTCTATTTTCAAGATACTTTCCGGTAAATAAACCGAAGCCAATCAGCAAAGATGCATTTCAGCAAGAATTGGCACAACTGACCATTACTATAGACAGTAGTAAAAAAGAATATCCACGATACAAAGACAACGATCGGGAGGATTATTTTCAGCCAAAGTATTCGCCTCGTACTTCAGAAAAAAAGCCAGAACTATTTGCTTTCGACCCCAATACATTGGATGAAGCAGGTTGGAAAAAATTAGGTGTAAGAGACAAAACTATTGCAACCATAAAAAAATTGACGTCCAAAGGTTTCAGATTCAAGCAGCCTAATGATATTAAGAAAGTATATGGCATTAGACCGGAAGACGCAGAAAAATTACTTCCTTTTGTGAAAATCGAACCAACCATTGCTGTTTCAAATAATGCTAATTCAAGTACAGCCCCGGCAACCAATTTCACCAAACCACCCGCAGCCTACAAGCATAGTATTGTTGAAATAAATGATGCAGATACAGTACAGTTCATAGCATTGCCCGGCATTGGTAGCAAATTGGCTAACCGCATAGTAGTTTTTAGAGATAAACTAGGCGGATTTATTTCGGTTGACCAAGTGGGTGAAACTTTTGGATTGCCCGACAGTACATTTCAAAAAATTAAGCCACGTTTGCAGATGAGTGCTGGGGCAATAAACAAAATAAATATAAACAATGCCGATATTAATGTCCTAAAAAATCACCCTTACATCCGTTGGCAAATTGCCAATGCAATTATTAATTATAAAATGCAACATGGCAACTTCACGCGGCTCGATCAGTTGAAAAATATTCACATCATTACGGATGAAATCTTCAACAAAATGGTTCCTTATCTGGAATTGTAAGTATTATTTTGATCAGTTGACCTTTGCAAATGCCTTTGCTGTACTTTTGCAGCCGAATAAACGATTGCCACTATGAATTTTGAAGTATCAGAACTAACTGAGCAGGTAGCACAGACTGCACGTGATTTTGCGCAGCAACACATAAAGCCCAATGTGATGATTTGGGATGAAAGCCAGGAATTTCCAATAGACATTTTTAAAAAATTAGGCGAATTGGGATTAATGGGCGTTTTAGTGCCTGAAGAATACGGTGGTGCAGGACTTTCCTATTATGAATACAATGCAATCATTCAAGAAATATCTAAAGTTTGCGGGTCTATTGGACTAAGTGTAGCTGCACACAACTCATTGTGCACAGGTCACATCCTCGCATTTGGCAATGAAGAACAAAAGAAAAAATATTTACCCAAGCTTGCTACTGCAGAACATATTGGTGCGTGGGGATTGACAGAACCCAATACCGGAAGCGATGCAGGTAACATGAAAACAACTGCCGTAAAAGATGGCAACGACTGGATAATTAATGGTACAAAGAATTGGATAACCCACGGTATCACAGGAAATGTGGCTGTATTAATAGCCCGTACAGGCGAACCAAGAACAAGTGGCAATAGTACCGCCTTTATTATAGAAAGAGGAACCCCGGGATTTGCAGGAGGAAAGAAAGAGAATAAATTGGGCATGCGTGCAAGCGAAACCGCTGAAATGATCTTTGACAATTGCCGCATCAGCGATGCTCAAAGATTGGGTGAGGTAGGAGATGGTTTCAGACAGGCAATGAAAGTATTGGATGGAGGAAGAATTTCCATAGCTGCGCTTAGCAATGGTATAGCAAGGGGTGCTTATGAAGCCGCACTTCAGTATTCAAAAGAGCGTCATCAGTTCGATAAGCCAATCTCTAGTTTTCAAGGCATCAGTTTTAAATTGGCGGATATGGCTACAGAAATAGAAGCAGCAGAATTGCTTATTCAACAGGCTTGTGACTTGAAGATGAGGGGTCAGAAAATGACGAAGGAATCAGCTATGGCAAAATATTATGCTAGTGAAGTGGCTGTGAGAGTGTCTACAGATGCTGTTCAAATATTTGGCGGCTATGGATATACCAAAGATTTTCCTGCCGAAAAATTTTATCGCGACTCAAAATTGTGCACCATAGGTGAAGGCACAAGTGAAGTGCAGAAAATGGTAATAGCAAGAGAAGTGTTGCACAGCTAGTTTTAAAAAGATTATTTTAGAATTATTGGTAGTTTATTTTAAAATTCAATAGCAATAATTGACTCAATATTTCTAATATTTGATCAAACCTGCGTGATTTTTTCAACAGTTGTGAATGCTACTTGGGATAGTCGCTTACGCTTTATCCTTCCAATTCCATAAGTGCATACAAGCATATGTACGATAAGGTTTCCATTTTTCTGAAAGTTTCAACATCTTTTCACGCAATGCTTTTTTATCTTCTGTTGGCAACTTGTAAGCTTTTACCATTGCTTGCTGAATGCCAAGATCATCAACAGCAAAAACGTCTTCTCTGCCCAAGGTAAACATGAGCAACATTTCTACTGTCCATTTGCCAACACCTTTTATTTGTACAAGCATTTCAATTATAGCTTCATTTGAAAGGGATAGAAGTTTGCTGTCATTGATTTTGTTGTCGATACAAAAGCGGGCAACATTTTGAACATAACCAACCTTTGCGTTTGAAAGCCCGATGGCTCGTAAAGTTTCAAATGGCGTATCCAAAACCTGTTGGGGCTTTGGTTCCTTTCCCTTGTAAATTTCCAGAAATCGCCTGTAAATCACTTTAGCGACTTTAGTGCTTAACTGCTGACTCATTATACTTGCCATTAATCTCAATGAAATATTGCGTCGCATTTCAAGAGAAGGAAGTGGTTCATTCAAAACCTTGGCAAGCTGCTTATCTTTTTGTAAATGGCTAAAATATTCCATTGGTTAAAAGTATTACTTCAAATTAAAAAAACCCGCTTATTAAGCAGGTTCGTTTATAAAATATTTTCAAATTAGATTAATTATTTGCCGTCTTTTTTCCAAGCCATTCTTTTACCGAATCACAAGCTTGAAATTCAGTATCTAACTGTATAAAGTAATTGGGAATATGCGAAATAAACCATTTCTCCAGCGCATCATTCTTTTTCTCTTCAAGGGCACGCTGAGAAACCCTTGCATAATCATCTTTTAGGTTTTCTCTATGGGGTTCTGTACGGGTTTGCAAATAGAAAATTTTTACAATCTTCTTTCCTCTTTCATCAGTAGAGCTTATAGGTTTAGAATAATCCCCCGCTTTCATGGTTTGCAACAAAATAACCACTTCTTTATCCAGTTGATCAATGGTTACAAACGATGATCCATCACGGCCCTGTAAACGTCCTCCACTAAATTTACTGTTATCATCCTCACTGTATTTATTAACAGCTTGCCCAAAAGTCAATGTGCCATCCATTAGTTTTATACGCACACTATCCAATTTATCAGAAGACTCTTTTACTTCATCCGCAGTTATCGGCGGAATACGAAGTAAGTGTCGCACAACTGCATCATCTCCCGAACGGCTTATCAACTGAATAAGGTGTAAACCAAATTTTGATTTTACGACTGGTGAAATTTGCCCTTCTTTTAGCTTGAATGCTGCTGATAAAAAAGCAGGATCCCAAAATTTATCACTCTTATTTAGATTGTATTGACCTCCTGTTTCTTTACTTCCCGGATCTTCGGTATATTGCTTTACCAATTGCTCAAATTTTTTCTGACCGGATTCTACTTGTTTTTTCCATTCTAATAGTTCGCGACTTACATAACTTTCTACTTCTCTATTTGCTTTTGGATAAAGCACCAACTCACTCAACTCAAGTCCACTTTCATAAAAAGCAAGACTATCTTTTGGTATTTTTTCAAAATAAGCCTTTACTTCTATTGGCGTAATTTTAATGTTCTCAACTATCTTTCTCCGCATTTGATCTGCCTGATTTCTCTCCCTAAAAGGTTGACGAAAATCTTCTTTCAACTGGTAAATACTTTTGCCGGCAACTTCTTCAAGCACTTCTTTAGATCCATACTGCATGATGAAATTTCTAACCTGGTTGTCAAGGCTTGCATCCAAATCTTCTTCGCTTACAGGGAGTGAATCCTTTTCTGCCTGCAATACCAATGCTTTTTCTATGAGTGCTCTTTCCATCAACATACATTCCGCATTAGGCGGCAGTTGTGCCCCTTGCCTTTGCGCATCTATAATGGCATTGTATATATCCGACCTTAGGATGATTTTGTCTCCTACTTGTCCTGCTATTTTATCTGCTATCACTTTTTTAGGTTGTGCAAATAAGTGATCAGAAAATGCACATACAGCTACGCTCATCAATAACAATGAAATGTAGCGCGGGTAAAAATTATACTTCATAATGGTTTGAAACTCGTTCAAAAGTATTGATTTGATATTTTTTATTGCGGAATGGCAAGGGTTTTAACAAAATAAATAGCCTTTGGCATTGGGTACCAAAGGCTATTTATTTAGTTTTTGACCAAAATTATAATGTTCGTTTCACTTCTTCATTTTCAAATGCCTCGATGATATCACCTGCTCTTAGGTCATTATAATTCTTTATAGTAAGACCGCACTCCATATTGTTAGATACTTCTTTCACATCATCTTTGAAGCGTTTCAATGAAGCGAGTTCAGCTCCAGCGCCTTCACCTTTTGGATATTCAACTATACCATCGCGAATGATCCGGATTTTAGCATTTCTAAATAGCTTACCATCCAGTACCATACATCCGGCAACAGTGGCTTTATCAAATTTGTACACTTCCTTCACTTCCACATTTGCTGTGATTTTTTCTGTGAATTTAGGCTCAAGCATTCCTTCCATTGCACTCTTGATCTCATCAATAGCAGTATAAATGATGGAATAAAGTTTAATCTCTACCCCTTCGGTCTCAGCTACTTTTGCAGCCTGGCTAGAAGGTCTAACATTAAATCCTATCAAAATGGCATCTGAAGCTGTAGCAAGCAATACATCACTCTCAGATATCTGACCTACTCCTTTATGTACTACTCTTACTGCAATTTCTTCAGTAGAAAGCTTTTGCAATGAGTCGCTTAGTGCTTCTACAGATCCATCCACATCCCCTTTAATAATCAGGTTCAGTTCTTTAAAGTTGCCAAGTGCAAGCCTACGACCTATTTCATCTAGTGTGATGTGCTTTCTGGCACGAAGTCCTTGCTCACGTAGTATTTGAGCCCGTTTGTTTGCAATCTCTTTTGCTTCGGCTTCATCTTCATACACACGGAATTTTTCACCTGCTTGTGGAGCTCCGTTAAGTCCTAAAACCAATACTGGAGTAGATGGTGGTGCTTCTGTTAGTCGTTGGTTCCTTTCATTGAACATTGCTTTGATTTTACCAAAGTATTGTCCACTCACCATAATGTCTCCCTGCTTTAATGTTCCGTTCTGGACAAGTAAGGTGGCTACGTATCCACGACCTTTATCCAAAGTTGCTTCTACGATTGTTCCACTTGCTTCCCTATCAGCATTTGCTTTCAAATCAAGCACTTCTGCTTCCAGTAATATTTTTTCAAGCAAAAGGTCAACGTTAATTCCTTTTTTTGCACTCAACTCCTGGCTTTGAAATTTGCCACCCCACTCTTCTACAAGGATGTTCATTCCAGCCAATTGCTCATATATCTTTTGTGCATTTGCACCATCCTTGTCAATTTTGTTTACAGCAAAAATCATGGGAACACTTGCTGCCTGTGAGTGACTAATGGCTTCTTTTGTTTGTGGCATCACTGCATCATCCGCAGCCACAACTATAACAGAAATGTCGGTTACTTTAGCACCTCTGGCACGCATAGCTGTAAATGCTTCGTGACCTGGCGTATCCAAGAAGGTGATTTTTTTACCGGTTGCTGTTTTTACCTCATAGGCACCAATATGTTGAGTAATACCGCCTGCTTCACCGGATACCACATTTGCATTTCTTATATAATCCAGTAATGATGTTTTACCGTGGTCAACGTGTCCCATTATCGTAACAATAGGAGCTCTTGGCTGAAGCTCTTCAGGATCATCTCTATCATCTTCGTCATCCATTTCAGCTTGGGCTTCCATGTCAATGAATTCTACATCATAACCAAATTCGCTGGCCACCAATTCAATTACCTCTGCATCCAAACGTTGGTTAATTGATACCATGATTCCTAGACCCATACATTTACCAATCACCTCTGCAAAACTCACATCCATCAGGTTAGCTAGTTCACTTACACTGATAAATTCAGTAACCATTAGTTTGTTATCTACAGTGCCGTCTGACTGCTCATCCCTTTCATCCCTTTTGGCCTTTCGATTCTTTGCTTTAATACTTTTTCCACGACCAGATCCACCTGCCAACTTAGCTTGTGTTTCTCTTATTTTGTCCTGAATTTCTTTTTGATCTATTTCTTTATCGTCTCTTCTTTTTTCAGTACTACGTGGACCAAACCTGTTAGGTTGGCCTGGCCTTCCAGCTCCGCCGCCACCTTGAGCAGGGCGATTAAATCCTGTACCACCACCTGCTGGCCTTTGTTGCGCACCTGGCAACTCAGAGGACCTTGGTCCAAAGCGATTGTTGGGTCCTGTACTTTGGGACTGCCCCTGTACACCACTTGGTCTATTTTGTTGAGCTTGTTCGCCCTTAACCGGAATTCGTTTGCGCTTGCGTTTTTCCTGATTGCTAAGCCCTTGGCCTTGTTTAGGTCTGGTATCGCTTTCAACAGGAAGTTCTATTTTGCCTAAAATCTTAGGTCCTTCAATTTTTTCAGCTTTAATATTTGAAATAACAGGAGGTGCATCAATAGCAGCAGCTGGCACAATTACCGGCTGCACCTGAATAATAGGAGCTGGAGTCGGCGTTACTACAACTACTTCGTCCTCAACTTTTTTGGTTTTGGCTTTTGTAGTTTTCGCAGGTTTTAATGGCTCTGGTGCGGGTTCTTCTTTCTTTTTTGCACCTCTCTTTGGCCTGGTTGAAGAATCTATTGCCGACAAGTCAATGGTTCCAACAATTTTAGGACCATCGATTTCCGGGGCATCAATTTTGATTGATTTTGAACCAGTTGGTTCAACA
>JANPHE010000323.1:0-25017 GCA_031424295.1 Segetibacter sp.
TATTCAGAGCCAATCAAAGAGGTGTAGTAGATGTACCCTTTTTCTTATTCAGGCTACATAAACTTTTTGCTTAGTCCCCACAAAATAAATGTGATCCCTTTAATTGCGGCTAAAAAGGCACCTTGGATAAATGAAAAAAACGCTAAGTGTTGAACTAAAAATTTAGTCAATTTTTCTCGTTTTTTCTAATATTTTAGAATTTTTTGTTTAATTGATAGGTTATAACTTTAAAGGAACTAAAACATAACATCATGAAAAAGTTAATTATTCTAACAGCTGTGCTGATGTTTTCAGTATCCTGTAAAAAAGAAATTATTGAAACTCGACAAGACCGTTTGAATGATGTGTCTGATATGGAAGACATGGTTGGGATTAATGCTTTCCAGGGAGTTCAAATCGGCACTCAAATTTGGATGAAGAAAAATTTAAATGTTAGACGGTACAGAAATGGTGAAGAAATTCCATTAGTTTACAATAGCACAAAATGGTGTTCCAAAAAAGTGGGAGCTATGTGCTATTATGATAATAACTACAACAACACGGGAACATATGGCAAACTGTATAATTGGTATGCTGTTAATGATCCTAGAGGATTAGCCCCTAAAGGATGGCATATACCTAGTGCTGACGAATGGAAAACCCTTATAGATTTTTTGGGTGGGAGCGATTTTGCAGGTGGTTATCTGAAAGATACTATTAATTGGGCAGATCCAAATTCAGGTGCTACCAATAGTGTAAGTTTTGCTGCTTTACCTGGCGGAAAGCGTGTTTTTCCTAATGGTAGATTTGATCAGAATAATTTCAAGGGCTATTGGTGGACCTCAACAGGAGATGCATTTGGAGATGCAGCTTTGGTCAGAATGGAGTTTGACAGCAAAGATGCTGATATCATCAATTTAAATAAATTATCTGGACTATCAGTTCGTTGTATTAAGGATTGATAAATTGTATGGTTGTTAATGCAAAAATAAGCTGTCATTAAAAGGCAGCTTTTTTTGTATGTTAGCAAAGAACCATTTTCAACAATTCGTATTGTATAATGGTATAATGACACTAATAAAATTAATGAGTGAAGTTTTTAAGCTTTATTATTTGAATTGTAAATAAATTTTTTAAATTTTTAATTAACTATTATTTACTTTTCTCATTTCAATAAATTGAAAATAATCTTAAAAAGCATATTTTTACAGCGTAAAGTATTAATATTCCAATCCAATTTTCCTTCGAAACCTTTGTCTTGTTTGTTAAATTAATGAAACACTAAACGTTCTTTATGAAAAAAGTATACCTATTATTGGTCGCTTGTTTGTCTTTTTTTGCATCTGTAAATGCGCAGATTGATATCGTTATCGGAACCGGTACTGTTGGTAATGGCAGTACAACCTATCCGGCCCCTCTACAGGATTTCTATGAAGGAAGTAGAGTACAATTTTTATATACAGCAGCAGAATTATCTGCAGCAGGTATGGCTCCAGGTATCATTTCAGGAATAAAATTTGAAGTGACTGCTCTCAATGGAACGACCATTATAGAGCAAATGAAAATTGGCATAGATGGAACCGCAGCAACTTCTTTAGGTACTACCACATGGGAGACAGTTGGAAACAATGTTTATGGACCTTTTGATTACCAACCTTTGTTAGGAGTTAATGCATTTGCTTTTACTACTCCATATATTTGGAATGGTACAGATAACATTGTAATTGAGATTTGCAATGGAGATCCTAACAATGCAAGTGCGATTACCTATACCAATAATGCTACAACCCCTTGGACAACAGGATTGACTTTTAATGGTTCTCACAATTATAGAGCGGATAACCTTGGAAACCTTTGTGGTTCAACAACCACAACAAATACCGGTACGCAAACATCTCGCCCTAACATTACTTTTGAATGGACCCCCGGAACTGCTTGTGCAGGTGTACCAACAGCCGGTGTAGCTTCTGTTTCCGATACATTGGCTTGCGCTACTCAAAATTTCACCCTTTCTCTTACAGGTTCAACTATTGCAAGTGGCGTTTCCATTCAATGGCAATCTTCGCCTGACAACACCGTTTTTACAAATGTTACAGGGGGAACTGTTAGGAATTTTGTAACTTCTCAATTGGCTACATCATATTATCGAGCTATTGTAAAGTGTGTTAGTGATTCAGTGTTTTCTAATGCAGTAAAAGTTTCTTCTCCGGCATTAATACCCGGAAATACATTTACCATTAATAGCGCACTTCTAACAAGTGGAACGAATTTTAATACTTTTGGAGATGCCATAAATTACATTAAGTGTGGTGTCAGCGGTCCTGTTGTATTTAATGTAGCACCAGGAAGTGGTCCGTATAATGAGCAAGTCATTATTCCTTCCATACCAAATACGTCTACTACCAATACTATTTCTATTAATGGAAATGGTTCAAGCGTTTCTTTTGGAAGTACAGATGCCAACAACAGATCCGTTATCCAACTAAACGGAGCAAAATATGTATATGTAAGGGATTTGATAATTGATGCCAATGCAAGTGGTGCAACTTACGGTTGGGGAATTCATCTTACCAAAAATGCAGCATTTGATAGTATTGTAAATTGTACGATTACTACTGACATTTCAACTACTACAACAAACTTTGCAGGCATCGTTATTAGCGGTTCAACTTCAAGCGCAACTATTGCTGATAATTCTGCCAATAACATAGTTATTAAAGGCAATACTATTACTGGTGGATATTATGGCATCATTGACTATGGTAATAGCGTAGCTCCATACACTGATAATGTTCAAATCATAGGAAATACAATAAATGATTTTTATTATTACGGAATTAATTTGAGTGGAACGAATAATACGATAGTTGCAGCAAACAATTTATTAAGGCCTACCAGAAGTAACGTAGGATTTTCTTACGCTATTTATGCTGCAACAACTGCACTTTCTTCTGCAATAGTAGGTAACAAGATTACAAACATGTATGACCAGGCAACAGCCTCAACCAGCACTTTTTATGCTATTTATGTTGCTGGAGATGGATCGCCTGCTGCACCAACTACTGTAATTAACAATCTGGTAGCCGATATAAATCATAATGGATCTATTTATGGGTTGTACAATACCGGCGCAGCTAATATGATGGCCTACCACAATACTTTCTCAATTGATAATGTAAATGCAACTGCGGGCCTGGTATATGGCTTTTACCAGATTACTTCAGATACGGGCATTGTATTTAGAAACAATATAATTTCTATAACCAGAGGAGGTATCGGTGCTAAATATGGTATTTATAAAGCTACAAACGCAACACCGTTAATCAGCAGTAATAATAACGTTTACTTGAATAGTGCAGGTTCAGGATTGCAATATTTTGGTTTTGCAAATTCAGCCATTTCTACATTGGCAGCCTGGCAAACAGCTACCGGACAGGATTTGAATAGCCAAATTATAGATCCGGTTTATGCTGGTATTAGTACTGATTACACGCCTACTGCTGTTCAGCTAAACGATAAAGGTGCTCCAGTTGGAGTGCCATTTGACATCACCGGTGCAACAAGAAATACACTAAAGCCTGACGTTGGAGCATATGAATTTACGGTTCCTGTTTGTTCTTCCCCTCCAACAGCAGGGGATGCCACTGCAGTAAATGCTAATGTTTGCGCAAACACAGGAATAAGCTTGAGTCTTGCTAATAACTCAGCTGGTCTTACGCAGACTTATCAGTGGGAAACTTCTACTACAGGTGCTGCACCATGGTCTCCTGTAGGTACTTTATCCTCTTCGCCGGATACCATTATTACTGCTACGGTTAACTTGTATTATAGGGCAGCTGTTACCTGTGGTACTTCAACAGCTTATTCTACGCCGGTTCAAATTTTCGTATCTCCTGCATTAGCTGCGGGTACCTATACAATTAATTCAGCACAATCAACGGGTGGTACTAACTACCAATCATTTGGAGATGCTATTAACGCTTTAAAATGTGGAGTTACAGGTCCGGTTGTTTTAAATGTAGATGCAAACAGTACATTTACTGAACAAGTAACCTTGTTGGCCATACCAGGTGCTTCATCCACAAATAGGGTCACATTTAATGGAAATGGAGCAACCTTGTCTTTCGCAAGTGCCGATGCAAATTTGAGACATGTATTGCAGTTTAATGGAGCAGATTTCATTACAGTAAAAAATCTAAACATTATAGCTACAGGTGGGACCTATGGTTGGGGAATACATCTAACCAATCAGGCAGATAATGATAGCATTGTAAATTGTTCTATAACTACAGATGGAACATCAACTTCAACCTTCTATGCCGGATTGGTAATTAGTGGAAGTAACACTTCCGCCACTACTAGTGGAAACAATGCGAATAATTCAGTTATAATGGATAATACCATTAATGGAGGATATTATGGAATTAGTAATTATGGCAATGCAACTCCTGCTGTCACAAATAATAATCAATTCATCAATAACACGGTTAACGATTATTATTATTATGGTATCTACAATTACAACTCTGTCAATGCAAAATTTGTAAGTAATAAAGTTCAGCGGCCTTCAAGAACAACGGTTGGCTTTACCTATGGCATTTATGTTTCAGGTGATGAATCCGGATTAGTAATTGATAAAAACAGAGTAACCAATTTGTTTGATGCTGCAACTTCTTCCACAAGCACTGTTTATGGTATGTACCTTAGTGGAGATGCTATATCTGCTAACCCTGCAATTGTAAGCAATAATCTTGTTGCGGATATGAACCACAATGGTGCTGTATATGGCATTTACGATGTGAACTCAAGATATACTAGCTATTATCACAATACGATTGTCGTAAATAGTGCCAATGCAACAACAGGTGCAACGTATGGCATTTACCATAGTGGTCCTGATACCGGAATAGTTTTTCGAAATAATCTGATTGACATAAATAGAGGTGGTACTGGCTTGAGGTATGGTATTTATTACGGGGCTGTTGATGCGCTTTCTGTTAGTAACAACAATGATGTTAATGTAAGTAGTCCTGGCGGTGGAGTTGCCGCTTATGGATATTATAATGCTACAGCTCAATTAACATTAGCAGATTGGCAGATTGCAAGCACACAAGATGCAAACAGCCTAGCAGTGGATCCTTCTTTTGTAACGCAAGGTCCTGATTATATTCCTACCAATGGGGTACTTAATGACCGGGGTGCAGCGGTAGGAATACTTTCAGATATTACAGGAGCTGCAAGAAGTGCTTCTACACCAGATATTGGTGCTTTTGAATTTTCGGTTGCTGCTTGTACTTCTCCGCCAACAGCAGGTACAACAGCTGCTAATGACAGTTTGGTTTGTGCCGGTTCTAATGTTAATTTGACTCTGGTTGGTAATTCTTATGGATTGACACAGACTTATAAATGGGAAACCAGTGCTTCGGTTTCTGGTCCGTGGACACCAATAGGTTTATCAATTCCTTTTCCTGATTCTACAGTTAATGTAACGGTTACTACTTATTATCGTGCTGCGGTCACTTGTGGAACTTCAACAACATACTCTACTCCATTACAAATAAACGTTAAGCCCATTTTGGACTCAGGTGCTTACACAATCAATAGCGCATTGCCAACCGGCGGTACAAATTTCCAATCTTTTGCGGATGCGATGTCTGCTTCAGAATGTGGAATTGAAGGTCCTGTTACATTTAATGTAGCGCCGGGTAGTGGACCATACGCTGAACGTTTGGTTTTTAACAACATCAGTGGAACTTCTGCTTCCAGTAGGTTGACCATTAATGGTAATGGTGCTACATTGGCATTTGGTAGTAATGATAATAATAACAGGTCTGTTGTACAACTCAACGGTTCTGACTTTGTTACCATTAAAGACCTGAATATTGATGCTACCGGTGGTACATATGGATGGGGAATTCATTTAACCAATCAAGCGGACAATGATAGTATTGTGAATTGTACAATAACTACAGATCCAACTTCCACTTCCAGCAATTTTGCAGGTATTGTAATTAGTGGATCAAATGCTTCGGCTACTACTTCTGGAAACAATGCCAATAACCTGGTTATCTGGGGTAATACCGTTAACAATGGCTATTATGGAATTGTGAATTATGGTAATTCATCTCTACCTGCTACAGATAACGTGAAGATTGTAAATAACAACGTGAATGATTTCTATACTTATGGTATTTATACAGCGTATTCTACCAATCCGGTCATTTCTGGCAATAAGGTTGAAAGGACTACCAGAACAACCGTAACTACGGCATATGGTGTTTATGCAACAGCAGGAACAGCGGGTGCCTTAATAGAAAAGAATAGAGTTGGAAACTTATTTGAAGGAGCACTTACTTCTACCAGTACAGCATACGCTATTTATCTTGTTGCTGATGCTACTGCTACTACAGTAAACAATGTAGTCAATAATGTTGTATATGGCATTAATCATGAAGGGGCTATTTATGGTCTTTACAATGGAGGTTCCCGTTACTCAAACTTTTACCATAATACTGTTTCTCTAGATGCAGCGAATTCGACTGCAGGTACTACCTATGGTTATTACCAATCATCATCAGATACTGCCATCATGGTAATGAATAATCTAATTACTATAGGTAGGGGAGGTTCTGGAATTAAATACGGTCTTTATGTGTCTTCTACGCTAACACCTACAGTAATGAGTAATTACAACAATGTTTACTTAAACAGTGCCGGCACAGGTGTTCAGAATTATGGTTATTATGGTGCTGCCAAGTTAACCTTAAGCGATTGGCAAACTTCTACTGCCCAGGATATTAACAGCGTTACATTAGATCCAATTTATACTGCCCCATCCTCAGGAGATTTCCTGCCGACCCAGGCTACGATGGATAACCTTGGTGCTCCTGTTGGGGTTCTGTTCGACATCAGAGATAGTATAAGAAGTCTTGTTAGCCCGGATATGGGTGCTTATGAATTTGGTCTGAGGATTGTTCCGGTTACATTTAAATCAATTGCTGCAACGATCGTTAAGCAGGATGTTTCAGTTATTTGGAAAACAGCTTCAGAAATCAATTTTAGTTATTTTGAAGTGCAGCGTTCTACAGACGGATCCAATTTTGAATACATTGGAAGGGTTGCAGGAATAGCTTCAGGTAGCATGTACAAATACAACGATCTGGAGATTGTAAACAGAGTGAAGGCGGGTTCTGTTATCTACTACCGTTTGAAAATGGTGGATGTGGATGGCAGATTTAAATATTCTCCTGTTGTAAATGTCAGGATCAGCAATGTAAATACCATTGTTTCTGTTTATCCTAATCCGTTTAAAGACCAATTATATCTACGGTTAAATTCATCGTCAAGCGCTGTTGGAACCATTACTTTATCTGATGTAACAGGTCGTTTGGCTACTCGTCCTCAACAAGTGATGGTAAAGGAAGGTGACAATGTGATACAAGTAAATAATTTGCAGGGTTTGCCTAAAGGAATGTACATCGTGAAACTAGTTTATGGATCAAGCAATTTGGTTTATGAAATAGTTAAAGAATAATTTACAGTGATAGAATTTTAAAGCCGGGACCTAAAAAGTTCCGGCTTTTTTTATGGGTTTGGTTGAATTTGATGGCTGATAACATGACTTAATCGAAAAGTTGTAAAAACCAACGCGAACAACAAACATAAGCTTGGACAGGTCTAACCGGCTAATTGTAATAGTCATTGTTTGATTGTTTTTTAATGAGGAATTGTTAGTCATTAATGATTTCTAACCTTTCTTACTCCCGAATCCGTCTTTCAACCCCGCATGGAGCTCTCGTGAATACCCGAAACCGAGATGCGACCCTGCACGGAGCCTTCGGGAACACCCGAAACCGTGATGCGACCCTGCATGGAGCTTTCGGGAACACCCGAAACCGTGATGCGACCCTGCACGGAGCTTTCGGGTAAGCAAGTGGTAGACTGTGTTTGTGAAGCGGTACAAAATGGCGCAAATTTGGTTTATTGACCTCACCCCGGCCCTCCCGAATATTCGGGACAGGTCCTCCGAAGGAGAGGGTGTCGTTATAGGGGATTTTTTTTGGGTAGTGTGTTTTTAGGTGGGGTGTTTCAGTTTGTGAAGCAGATTGCTTCGTCGTGCCTCCTTGCAATGACGGGGAAGGTGTACCTCCGCACAATGACTGAGTAAATTGTGAATAATGAGAAGTGAATAGTGAGAAGTGAAATGTGAGATTGGTAAACGCTTCTACCTTCGAACCTCAAACCTCAAACAAGCAGCAAATCAATAACTCAGCTTCGCAATTTTTCCTTTTTCACCTGCCAGAAAGATTTGTTTTCCGGGGCTTACCATGCATACATTAAATGCTTCGAGGCTTGCACGTCGCCATTCTTTGTGCGCATTGTTTGCAAAATCTACACCTGTAGGGCCGCATGCGACCATCATTTTATCGTTGACTATTCTTATACAACTTCTGTAGCCAAATGGAGGTCCAAGTGGCGTTCCCCATTTTGTGCCACCATCTGTGGTGAAGTAGTAATTATCAAAATAATCGCGGGGAACTTTATAATCACCACCAATGACATAAAATTTTTTCTGCCCATCAGTAGCCATAGAAAAGGCACCGGTTGTTTCTTTGCCACTTAGAATAGGAGTAGGGGCGGCTTTGCTTTGTTTGCCATCTCTACCGATCAGGTATAGGTTGCTGATGTATCCACCTGTTACAAAGGCGTATTCATAATCAGGATGATCAATAAATTGAATATTTGTACCACTTGCAGCAAAAACAGATTCTCCGGTTTGCATGGGTGGCATTTGGTAAAGCGGTACTTCAGCCCAAGTATCTCCACCATCATGCGTACGGATAATGTAAAATACTTTTCGGTTGATGCCGCTGAGGTTTAGCGGATCGCCCAGGCAAATACCTTCCTTGTTATCCTTAAAATCCATCGCATCCAGAAACATTCCTTCCATTGACCTTTCAAAAACTTTCTTCCAATGAAAACCGCCGTCAGTTGTTTTTAAAATATAAGCAGGATTGCCAACAGCCATTATTATCGCAGTTGTACTATCGAATGCATGAATGTCGCGGAAATCATTTTTTTCATACCCATCTACAACGAACCATCTCCAGGCTTTTCCTCCATTTACAGATTTTCCAACCATGCCATTACTGCCGCTTACCCATAATACTTCATCGGAGGGTACACTCATGCCCCTTATGCTGGTATTGGGTCCTTCGTATAAGATATCTATATGAAATTTATCTTGTGCAAAATTGTTCAGGGATAAAAGCGTAATCGTCAATAAAAGGTACAGGCGCATGAATAAGGATTTCTGTAAAAGTACTATAACGGCAAAATACGCCTTCAGATTATTAATGAAACCATCATTAACAATGAAACCACGAAGGTTTAAACCATCGTTAACACTAGTCCGAACATTTAAAACGCAAACAATCTGAACCGCAGCACAAAATCAAGGGCCCAATTGCGCTTATCCATAATTGCCCCATCGGGGAGAGTATATTTTATATAAGGTTGCAAATCGCGGCTATACCGAAGCCCAAACGAGAAGCGCTTCCATTGATAATCCGTTTGAAACAGTAAGTAGGTATTTGAGCGATAAAGAAATGAGTCCGTAAAACCATTGATTGGCAATAGTTGTGTAGATGAAGTTTGTTGTTGGTTGATCAGGTTGGTGATTTTGGTATCCTGCTGTGCAATAGCGCCGTGAAACCAACTGTACATACCACCCACTCCAACCGACCAATTTGGGCGAACATAATAGTTGAAGCTAATGGGAATTTCGCTGTAATAGGTTTTTTGTAGTCGCAACGTTGTAGTCTTGGTGGAATTGGCAAGCAAGTCAATGGTTGTTTTTCTGCTATAAGTGAACTCTTTTACCAGTTGAGGAGCTGCATAGTTCAATTCTGCCTGAAGGAAATATTTTTTATCCTTTTCAAGTCTTAGATAAACGGATGGGATATAATCAGACAACCGGCTCTTTCCGTTATAACCAACAGAAATGGACTGTTGACCTGCAACAGGTATAGGTTGTTGAAAGCCGAAACCCACACTAAAAGCTAAGGTACTTTTTGAGTCAACCGATTGGTCTGAAATATTTTCTGAATTATTGGCTGAATTCTTTTTCGGTGTTGAACCTTTTGGCGTCTTGGTGCTAATTGTAGGTTTTATAATGTTGTTTTTTGCCTTTACAAATTCATTTGTATTACTACTATTTGTTAAGCTGTCATCAATTGGAATGTTGCTTTCTTTGAAAGCAGTAATGGCAGATTTTATATCACCAACTGTAATTTCTGATGAAGCGGTTATTATTGCTTCCTTTTTTGGTTTTTGATTTTGTATTTTATTTGGAAAATTAACTGGTAATAGGTTGGAAACTACGTGTGTTTTTAGTTTGTGTTTTGCAGTATTTTTAGAAAAAGAACTTGTAACGACCTCAGGACTTTTGGTAAATGTCAGCGTGCTTTTTTTGTTTTCATTTTCAACGACCGGAGTGGCTTTTATTTTTGCCATATTGGTGGTAACAGAAGTAGAAGGAGGAATGTTGGTTGCAATTGTTTGTTGTTTTTTAGAAGATAATCCAGGGCTTTTATCATTTTGGGTTTCTAAGTGTGCTTGTTTTGATATAGAAATGGATTGAGGAGCAGTTAAAGGGTTCGCAATTTTTTGATCATGATTATAGGTAGAGTCAATGAGCCAAATGCCGGCAACGAGCATCAACACAATGATGCCCCACACCCGATATTTATTAAACCATGCAAGCGGTATACGCCTTTTCTTTTCATCCAACAACTTACTCATCTGTTGCCACGAAGCGTCTTCCTGCGGAAGTTGAAGGTCAGCCATTCGTTTTTCGAATGCTTCCTCAAAGGGTAGTTTCTTATTCATATCATTACCTCCTGTTGTCTGATCATTTGTTGTAAAATTTTTCTTGCTTCGCTCAGGTGCCATTTACTGGTTCCATCGCTTATATTTAACAATTGACCAATTTCTTTATGGTTATAGCCATCTACTACATAAAGGTTGAAAACAGCCTGTGTAGCCGGTGGTAATTGTCTTACCAAATGCAGTAGCCGCGAAACTTCCATTTTGCTGATAGCCTCAGCATCTATGTAAACTTCCACCGTTTCATCCAGTTCCTTGTGTTGATTTGTTCTGGCTTTCTGTTTTATAAAGTCGAGACAGGTATTAATAACAACGGTACGAATCCAGGTGTACAGGCTAGCCTGCGCCGGATCGTACCGTTGTATTTTCATAAACACCTTTAAAAACCCGTTATTCAAAACCTCTACCGCATCTTCTTCATTTTGTGTGTACCGCATGCACAGCCCTGCCATAGCCTTATAATAGTTTCTATATAATTGCTCTTGTGCTTTGCGGTTTCCTTTTTTGCACCCTTGAATGATATCTATACTAAGCTGTTCGATCTTAAAAACTTCTTCTAACTCTGAATGTAGTACTAATAGTATGGGATATAGATGAGTCTGTGAATTGTCCTGAAAAGGACCCTTCATAAAAATCACCAACTGCACTTGCAAAACCAGTCAAAGTACCGTAGATCGGAGTAGCCAGCATATTGCCACTAAAGCCCTGAGCAGATATTTCACTTAGAGGGTAAGTGCCAATTGTATTTGCATTTTTGATGTTAAAATAGATATTGTCATTACCAACGGAAGGGTTCTGATTGCCATAAATAATTACATTGCTAAAAGTAGTACCCTGGCTGCTGAAATAGCCTGTTAGTGAATCATTCGCTGCGCTAGTGATTGAATAATTTGTTCCGTCAAGTGTATAATTTATAAACTGTGCAGAGGATATGCCACATGCAACGATGTTTCCAGCATTGGTAGCAGGCAAAGTGATAGTAACATTGCTTACTGAGCTTTGTGTTTGAGTAGCCTGGTCAACACCAATTACCTGGGCTGTAGTACTAGAACCCGAGCAAGAAATAAAACAAACTGAAAAATTTCCTGATGCGTCGGTTGCTGCATATCTCACCATATTGCTTACAGTAATGATAGCATAACCATTTGTTACAGCATTTCCATTACAGTCTACTATTTTGCCGGTGAAGTTAACTACGGAAGTTGTTGGACCTGCTACGGTGATAATGCCCAGATCCGTACTTTGTGTTAGGGGAGCAATTGCCTGAGAATAAATGACATTGCCACACGGACTTAACACTTCCAGCAACAAACTTTCGTTTGGTGGTACAATACCTGAAACATGGCCCAGGGCGTCTGTATAACCGTAGCCTACAGTTTGCCAACCGGTACCGGACCTTGTAATTCTCACTGTAGCATGCACAAGTGGGGAGACATTTGATTGCAAAGTCATAGAAATTGAAATGGAGTTTTGTGAAACATCACAATTCCAGAAGGAAAAGTGCTTTACTTCACCTACATAGTTGTTGCCTTGTTTATTAGCAGTTCCTTCTTCTTTCCACAAACCGGTTTGTTCGTCAACAAACCATAATGAAATGCTTGAAGGAGCAGTAGCCTGTGCTGCGGGAGGAATGGGTGATGTAAGGGTTGCCACACTTCCGGTTTTTATTTGAAGTTTTGTTCCGGTAGGAGATTCTAACTCTACTGCCATCATTCCATATGATGTTAGCATAACCCTGCTTCCGTTCTTATCAGTTGCTGCAAATGAACCTGGAACCCTTAGCGCAATGTCTGTGGCAGTGGGATCAATATAGGCTGCAGAAACTACCACACTGCCTGTGTAAGCATTTCCTGAAAACGCTTCAACCACACTGTTTGCCGGTAATTGCACTTTTGTTCCATTACTCAAAGTAACATCTCCACCTGTCGCACCATTTATGGTACCTGCGATTGTTTTCCTGATCAATTTTATGACAACCTGATTCGTACCGGCTGTTGCTTGAAAAACCCGCAGCCCTTTAAAATACCCTGCTTTGGAAGCTATTACCAAAGAAGTTCCTTTATCCAGGGATGCATTATTAATGCGGAAGTAACCTTTTGAATCAGTAGTTACTGTTTTTGTTCCAACAGTCACATTTACCCCAACAGAAGGTTGGTTGTTTTCGTCTAAAATATTGCCCTGTAAATTGGCAATGATGGGCTCAGGATTGACTACAACTACCTGCGGAGTTTCTGGGTCTGGTTCACCAATGTAAGAAAGTTCCTTTTGGCACTGAACAAAAAGTAATGAGAGCAATAAAACGCTGATGATTTGTTTGAAACGCTGCATAAAAATTGATTTTTTTAGATGTCTTACAGAATGAAAAATGATTTAAGTTTAATTTTTTATAGCTTATCCTTGTACAAAGATCCGGATACATTTCACTTCGGCTACCTCGTTCTCATTACCCTGAAACTCCCGGTAGTATAATGAGTTGAAGTTGGAATCGTATCCCAATATCTCCCTGCAAAGGAACCTTCATAAAATTCACCAACAACATTAGCAAATTTAGTGAGGGTAGCTGTAAACGGTGGAATGGGTCTGGTCGGGAAGTTAGTATTTCCATCTGGTTGAAAGGAAATGACATTAAACGTCCCGGTAGTTGAAACAGAATCCATAGTAAATTTTCCCCACCTAGTGCCCGGTAAACCTTCATCAAACAGTATTGTAACCCTTGGATTTCCGTTGAATCCGATTGTAGAATTGGCGCTTAATGTGTCATTATTTGCAGTACTCAAATTATAGTTGATACCATCAAGTGTAAAATTAAAAAAGCCAACTGAGGAATTTCCACAGGCAAAGACATTGCCAACATTGGTAATGGGAGAAGTGACAGGTACATTTATGACTGCGCTCTGCAGCTGGGTGTTTCTATCCACTACTACCACCTTTGCGGTAGCAACGGTAGTTGAACAAACAATAAAACTAACATTGAAACGACCGTTGCTCATGGAGCTTGTAGCACGCACACCATCATAAGTAATGTAGATATTGCCGTTAATTACCGGGCTACCATTACAATCTACTATGTTGCCCGTAAAAGTGATAACTGAAGAAGAAGAGGGTGGTACATTAATTATCCCAATATCTGTGTTTTGGGTAAATGGCCCAATATTTTTCGCGTAAATAACATTAAAACAGGGGTCCATAATTTCTAATAATAATACCTCATTAGCCGGTATAAGTGAAATTGCCTGGCCCAAAGAATCGGTATATCCTCCTGCATATTGCTGCCAGCTTCCGGGGCGGGATATTCGAACAGCTGCATTTGCGATCGGCAGATTTGAATTGTTATTAAGTGTCATTGATAGATTTAATGAGCTTTCGGGGATGTCATTATTCCATGTAGAAAAATGGTTAACATCACCAATATAAAAATTTCCCTGCCTAGATGAAGAACCTTCTTCTTTCCAAAGACCAGTTTGTTCATCTACGTACCACATAGGGATGGTGGATGGTGCAGAAGCTTGCGCAACTGTTGGGATAGGCATTGTGAGTGTAGCAACATTTCCAGTTTTGATCTGGAGTTTGGTGCCGATAGTTGATGCTAATTCAACTACCAACATGCCATACGACTTTAGAATAACACGATTTCCATTTTTATCGTCAGCCGCAAAGGATCCTGGTACTTTTTGCCAAATATCATTGTCTGAAGGATCAATATAGGCTGCATATACGTTCACTGTACCCGTATATGCGTTTCCTGAAACTGCTTCTATGATACCATTTGCCGGCAAGCTTATTTTAGCACCGTTTGATAATGAGACATCGCCCCCTGATATGGCATTCACTGTGCCGACAAGCAATTTCCTCATTAGTTTTATAACTACCTGATTTGTTCCAGAAGTTGCACCAAAAACACGCATCCCTTTGTAGTACCCGGATTTCAAAGCTATCACAAATGAAACCTTCTTATCCAGCAATGCGTTGTTGAAATGGAAGTTTCCATTGGTGTCAGTAGTAGTAGTAGTAGTATTGAGACCTACGGATATGGCAACTCCAGCTATTGGCAGGTTGTTTTCGTCCACAACATTTCCCTTTAGATTTGCTATTATAGGTATAGGATTTACAATGACTTTCGGAGGATTTTGCGGATCAGAATCTTCAATATAGGAAAGTTCTTTTTGGCAATGTAAAAATAACAGCGATATCATTAAAATGCAAATGGCTTGGGTAATACGCTTCATAACCTCATTTTTTTTAGCATATACTGATTGAGAAAATAAAGGGTTGGGTATTTGTGATAAAAAAACTTATAAAAGAGTGCTCACTAAGATTATACAATAAAGACATTTAGTTAAAGTTGGAATTAATTGCTATTTGTCTAATGCTTGTTAAAGGAAGAAGGTAATTCCACTGCACATGAGAACTTCAACAACATCCAATTGCTGCTTTTTTTGACCTAATTTAAATATACATATTTTAACCAGCCTTTCTGATACATTTTCTCAAAAATCACTACAATTTAATGAAATCATTCATGATTAATCGCGATTGTATTTTGAATGATGGTTTACTATTTTAGGGTTAATAGCACCAAATAACACATACCTAATAACCAACTACTACAACTTTCCATCATCATTTGAAGTCAATTAATTTGCCCCCCAAATAACCAATTTTTAAAAAGTGATTTTTAGGTAGCTATTTCTTAACTCCTAATCACTCAACAAGTATTTCTTCATAAACAAAATGGTGGCATTTCTTTGAAAATCAATATTGGTTTTTTTGCGAAAACCGTGTCCTTCGTCTTTGGCTTCCAGGTACCACACCACACCATTGTTTTGACGAATTTTTTCTGCCATTTGTGCGGCTTCAGTTCGAGGTACTCTTGGGTCATTGCCTCCTTGAACAATGAACAGCGGATGCTTTATTTTTTCGGCATGATTGAGCGGAGAAATTTTTTCCAGAAAAGTGGCCATTTCGGGGTCTCTTTCATCGCCATATTCTACTCTTCGCAAATCGCGGCGGTAACTTTCGGTATTTTTCAAAAATGTATTAAAATTGGAAATGCCTACTATATCAATCGCACATTTTATTTTGCTGCTGTAGAATGTTGAAACGGCTAATGTCATATAACCGCCATAACTTCCACCAGTTATCAAAATGCGGTCTTTGTCTAGTTGTGGTTGTTGTGCAATCCAATCTAGGAGAGCCCCAATGTCTTTGACTGATTCTTCTCTTTTAAAACCATTGTCTGCAGATAAAAAAGTTTTGCCATAACCTGTAGATCCTCTCACATTTGGGTAAATGATTACTACTCCAATTTCGTTTAAGTAATAGTTGTTTGCGACTTGAAATGTTGGCAACGATTGCCCCTCAGGTCCACCATGAATGTTGATAATGACCGGTCGCTTTCCTGCGAATGATTTGGGTGGGCTAAACATAAACCCACTGATCATTTTATCATCAAAACTTTTCCATTGTATTAATGAGGGTGGTAGAATGGCTTGAGTTGGAATACCCCCTGTTTCACTTTCTGTCCACCGGCTATATTTACCTGATTGCGAATTGTAAACAAATACATCGGATGGCGATTGAGCATTGTTAATGGTGATAGATAAATCAATTCCGTTTTTATGAAATGATAATCCTGAATAAACGCCTTTTGGCAGCGATTTGATCTGTCTGAACTGATTGGTAGTAGTATTCAGCATATAAAGCATAGAAAAGCCGTCTT
Source organism: Segetibacter sp. (assembly GCA_031424295.1). Classification (GTDB taxonomy): domain Bacteria; phylum Bacteroidota; class Bacteroidia; order Chitinophagales; family Chitinophagaceae; genus Segetibacter. Next base: position 16,586 of record JANPHE010000323.1, read on the forward strand.
CATTGGTTGTAAAAGCCAATTGCTTTCCATCTTCACTTAGGTCTAGGTCAGTTACATCCCACTTGATAGAAGAGGAAAGGTATTGAATGGTTCCTTTTACTACATCCATGTAAGCAAGCCGGGTAAATTCATTGTCCTTATCTGTGGTAAAATATATTCGTTTCTGGTTTTTACTAAATACGCCTTGTCCATACGCCACTTGTTTTTCATCCTGAGGGGTAAGCGGTGCTTTGGTACCCTCTTTTACATTTGCCAACCAATAATGAGACTCATTAGCAGAAATAGACTGAAGCAACAACAATTGCTCATCATTGGGAGACCAATCCAACACGCCCCACCCGCCACCGGATAGCGAAAGAAGCATTTTATTACTTGTAGGCATAGTAGGGTCCATTATATAAATATCGCGGTCAGCCCCGTTTCGGCTGGTAGATCCATAGGCAATCCATTTGCCCGAATTGCTGAATTTGATACCGCCATTTTGAGAACGCTTGCCATCCGTTAGCAAGGTGCTTTTCCCGGTCGCAACATCATATCGGTAAATCTGGGCAAACTCATTGCCGCCGATATCTTTGGTAAATAGAAAGTAATTGCCATTCACAGGGTTGTATTGTGCATTGGTTATTGGTTCATTGAAGAATGTAAGCTGCTTTCTGGCACCCATCTGTATACCTACTACATGAAGTTGGGCAACATTGCCAAACCGGGTACTAATGATCATTTCTTTTTTTGTAGGATTCCAATCGCAAAATGCAGCAGCTCTCGATTCCGAATAGGGGAGTACTTCATCGGCAATAGAAGTTGGAATGGGCGGAATACCTTGTGTAATAAGATTTGAACCGGGTTTAATGGTATCCTGACTATATAATAATTGAGTGAAGCCCAGGAAGAAAAAGAGCAATTGTTTCATTGTTTGAAGATTTATTCAAAAAATGAAGCTAAGGCTTTTTAAAATTAATGATGTCAATTTTCCACCTTTAAAAATTAGCAAACCTGCCTTTTTTTAGTTGTTTTGTTCGAAAAGTTGATTTTTCATTTGAATTCTATAAATCTTAATAATGCATTCTTATTTCGTTGAAAACACCTTCACACCTTACCTTTGCAGCCTATGCATTATGTGACTGTAGAAGGACTTAGTAAAAGTTTTGGCATCAACCCTCTTTTCAATAATATCTCATTTCATCTTAGCGAAGGCGATAAAATATCTTTGGTAGCCCGCAACGGAGTAGGCAAAAGTACTTTGCTTAAAATACTTGCCGGGCAGGAAACTGCTGATTCCGGAACTGTTTGGATCAACAAAGATGTAACCGTTGCACTTTTTGAGCAGGATCCCAAATTTGATGAAAGTAAAACCATTTTAGAGAATATTTTCCATACCGATACCCCTGTCTTAAGGGCTATTCGGGATTACGAAGCAGCCATTGATGAAGGTGAAGATGCTGATCCTGAAACTTTTAATGCCGATGAGAATGGCCAACGTATTGCAGATGCATTGGAGAAGATGGATGAATTTGATGCTTGGTCATTCGAATCAAAAGTGAAGGAAATATTGGCTAAACTTAATATTCATCATCTTCAACAACCTGTTGCTAACCTTAGTGGTGGTCAGCGAAAAAGAGTGGCCTTAGCGCAAACCTTAATTGATATAGGGTTTGAGCACCAACATACACTGTTGATTATGGATGAACCAACCAACCACCTTGATGTGGAAATGATTGAGTGGCTTGAACATTATCTGAATGGAGAGCATGTAACATTACTACTTGTTACCCATGATCGTTACTTTTTAGATGCCGTTTCTGATGAAATTTGGGAAATGGAGCGAAGCGAATTGTACACTTACAAAGGCGATTATGCCAATTATCTTGAGAAGAAGGCTGCCCGCATAGAAAGTGAACTTGCAACAATAGACAAAGCTAAAAATACTTTTAGAAAGGAGTTGGAGTGGATGAGAAAGCAACCAAAAGCTCGAACAACCAAGAGCAAATCAAGACAGGATAATTTTTATGAAATAGAGGCTGTGGCAAAAAAGAAGATAGAAGACGCCCAACTTCAATTAGAAGTTAAAATGACCCGTCTTGGTGGCAAAATAGCTGAACTGAAGAAAGTAAACAAAAGTTATGGCGATAAGACCATTTTAAAAGGTTTTGATTATACATTTAGCAAGGGAGAAAGGATAGGAGTAATCGGCAAAAATGGAGTAGGAAAAAGTACTTTTTTAAATATCCTACAAGGCCAAGAACAGCCGGATAGCGGAAAAGTAAACATAGGAGATACGGTTGTTTTCGGCAATTTTAGTCAGCAGGGGCTCGAGTTTAAAGAGGATATGCGGGTTATTGAATATGTTAAAACCTTTGCTGAAAGCTTCCCATTAGCAAAAGGTGGTAGCATTAGTGCTTCTCAATTTTTAGAGCTTTTTCTTTTTCCGGGTGATAAGCAATATACCTATTTAACTAGCCTTAGTGGAGGTGAAAAAAAGCGACTTCAATTGTTGGTCATTCTTTTTCAAAATCCTAACTTTCTAATTCTTGATGAGCCTACCAACGACCTAGATTTGCCTACATTAGGTGTGCTGGAAAACTTTTTAAGTGAATTTCAAGGATGTGTACTTATTGTGAGTCATGACCGATATTTTATGGATCGATTGGTAGATCATTTATTCGTATTTGAAGGTGACGGCGAGGTTCGGGATTTTCCGGGCAACTACACACTGTATCGTGAATGGCTGAAAGCAAATGAGAAGAAAGGGGATAAGTGGGCTGATTTTAATAAGTTGAAAAGCAGCGGAGCATCTACGGAAGAATTGAGCAGTGGAAAAACAAATGGTCAAACAAAGAACAACTTGCAGAAAGATGAAGTTAAAAAGAAGGCAACGTTCAACGAGAAAAGGGAATATGAATTACTGGAAAAGGAAATAGCTTCTTTAGAACTTGAGAAAACCACTCTCGAAGCAAATATCGGCTCCATGCCATTTGAAGAAATTCAGAAAGCGAGTATCCGAATAGGGCAGTTATCAACTTTATTAAGCGAAAAAGAAATGCGTTGGTTAGAACTTGCTGAATTGATGTAAGGAAATTATTGCGCTATTTTTTTAAATAAGACCTTGTTGTCGGGTAAAAAACTTGTTTTTGGTTATTAAAAACAAAATCTGAGAATGCGCTATCAGAGGTAAAAGAGTCTTTCTTTTTTAATATTTTGTCATCCATAATATTGATAAGCAAGTTTGTTTTAGTAGTTTTCTCTATTTTGGCAACGAAATAAGTCCCTGTTTTATCTACTTTCAGAATTATGTATTTGTTGTGACCGTGTTCAATAACTGTTGCAGACCCTGTTATTGAATCTTGATCTCCATTTTCATAATCGCGATAATAAACATGAAGCAAATGATTATCTGAAGTGGAAATATTTAATTTCACGCTGTCCGAAACCCAGTTACCAACAATGTTTTCCGGGTGCTTGATCTGTTTGCCAAGCAGTGCGAACTTTGATTCATAAGGGCATCCCGTTAAAAAAATAAGGATGACCACCATTGCAGAGAACAGGCTAATTGATTTGAAAGGTTTCATATCGTCAAGTTGATGTTCGAAGTTAACCGCTTTTACTTTTTGGAAATATGATTAATATCTTGTTTTAAAAAATCTTGTTTTCAGTTGTAATGTATGTTTACGCCACATTAACTTTGGCAAATAGGATTAATAATCATTTAAAAGCATAAATATGGAATTGTTAGGAGTAGGATCAAGAGTAAACCATCACCTGTTTGGGGTAGGAGTTATTACAAAATTGCATAAGAAAGTGTACGAAGTTTGCTTTATCGAGCAAGGCATAAAGACTGTTTCTAAAGATTTTGAAATGGAAGTTATTGATAGAATAGAAGCAGAGCACAATATTTCTTTTTCTGAAGCCGAGGATGCCCTAATCAGGATACTTGAAGCATACGGTGGCGTTACCGATATGGTGCCATTAGGAGACCGATGGAAAAATGGAATGATGATCCTTCGTCCAGGGGATAAAAGTCTAAAAGAAAAGGAAGTGGAATTGGACGTTTTTTTTCACAAAATTGTAATGTTGAGGGACAGGCTTAGAGTAATGGAGCAAAAGATCAACGCTCACAAAATAATGACCGATGATGAAAAAGTGGAACTACAGCAATATATAACCCGCATCTATGGTAGCCTAACGACTTTCAACGTGTTGTTTAAGCACAAAGGGGACCAATTTGAAGGTGAGAAAACAACTTAAATTGGAATACGATTTGCCCTTATTTTTAATCTCTTCTTGTGGTAATGTACAATTTGCCTCGCTTAATTTTATTTAAAGTTTATAATGTCAGCTATTGTACAATTATATAAAAACGCATATTCCGGCTTATCAAAAGAAACATGGTTTCTTTCGTTGGTTGTATTGATAAACCGTAGCGGAACCATGGTCATCCCTTTCATGAGTTTGTATGCGACCAAGGAGTTGGGTTTTAGCATTGTTCAGGCAGGTATCATCATGGCTTTGTTTGGCGTTGGAAGTATTTGTGGCGCATTTATCGGTGGAAGACTTACTGATAAATTAGGCTTTCAAACGGTGCAGTTATTTGCCCTCATGGGAGGGGGAATAATTTTTATCACAATCAGTTTTCTTACCACATTCACCTTGTTGTGTATTGGATGTTTTGTATTAAGTACAATTAATGAGTCGTTTAGACCTGCAAATTCTACAGCAATTGCCGCCTATAGCTTGCAGGAAAACAGAACAAGATCTTTTTCTTTAAACCGACTAGCCATCAATCTTGGTTGGGCATTTGGAGGTGCCATTGGAGGATTTTTGGCCTCTACCGATTACAAGCTCATCTTCTGGGTTGACGGTATTTCAAACATTTGTGCGGCCATTATGCTTATGGTTGTATTGCCAAGAAAGCAGTTTGTAAAACCAATATTGCCAAATCTTCATGATGACCAACAAGCAAATGATTCTGCTTATAAAGACCGTAAATATTTAGCCTTTATTTTTTTACCATCGTTTTTGCATTCTGCTTTTTTCAGATTTTCACCATTTTGCCCATTTATTTTATAAAGGTTCTTCACCTTTCAGAATACGGGTACGGCTCTTTAATGGCGTTGAGTGGAATTATTATTGTGATATTCGAAATGGTGTCCATTTTTCACCTGGAGCAGAAACACAATCCCATGCGATTTATGTCATTGGGTGCGTTGCTTATCGGAATTGCCTATGCTTTGTTGAATATTCTTTCTGGAAATTTTATTGTTGCTTTTATAGTTATAGTCATTATATCAATTGGCGAAATACTTTCAATGCCGTTTATGAATTCTTTTTGGATTGCCCGAAGCAGCGACCACAACCGGGGACAATATGCAGCTTTGTACACTATGGGGTGGGGGATTGCTCAGGTCTCAGGTCCTTTTTCTGGTGGTTGGGTTGCTGATCATTATGGATTTTCTACTTTGTGGTGGATGATGTTGGCAATGATGATGGTAGCGGCTGCAGGATATTATAAACTAACTGCAAATCGATCAACTTCAAAACAGATACCGGATAAATTATCGTTCGATATAGAAAAATAGTTAAATTAAATTTGCTTTCTGATCAATTAGTGCAATCCTTTTATCTTTGACGCACTCAGCAGCTGATGAAAATACTTGATTGGTACATACTCAAAAAGTTATTGCAGACCTTTTTCTTTTCACTTTTTCTATTCACGTTCATCAGTGTCATGATTGATGTGAGTGAGAAAACAGATGATTTCGTTAGAACCGGATTGTCAACTTCCGAAATAATAAGATTGTATTACATCGGCTTTGTTCCCTACATCCTTGCGTTGTTATTTCCATTGTTTGTTTTTTTGGCAACCATTTTTTTTACCAGTAAAATGGCAGGTAAAAGCGAGATTATAGCCATACTGGCCAGCGGCGTTAGTTTCAACCGGTTTCTAGTTCCATTTATTTTAAGTGGCTTTATTTTAGGATCTACGCTTTGGTTGGGCAATAGGTATCCCATTCCAAAAGCAAATGGTATTAGGGTGAATTTTCAATCAAATTATATAGATAAATATTCGACATACAATCCGTTGGTAAACAATAGAAGTTCCATTTATTTACAAGTAGCACCGGCAACTTTTGCAGGAATTAGCTATGACACTACAACAAAAACAGGTACTAATTTCTTTGCTCAGCATATAAAAAACAATAGGGTAGATTTTAATTTGAGGGCAGAAACAATAAAATGGGATGAAAAGAAAAAAAAGTGGATACTTGAAAATGTGATTGAAAGGTCAATCAATGAACTAGTTGAGAAAGTAACTTATACACAAAGTAAAGTGATGAATTACAATTTCAATCCCCTTGATCTAAAACGGGATGAATATACAAAGGATATGCTCACCACTCCCGAACTTGATCGGTTTATTCAACTGCAAGAAGAAAGAGGAGTAGAAGGATTAAATGCATTAAAGGTAGAAAGGCATCGCAGAGATGCAACACCTGCATCAGTTGTACTGTTAACATTCATTGGTGCAGTAGTGGCCAGCCGAAAGGTTAGAGGGGGAAGTGGGGTCCATATGGCAATTGGCTTTATTGCTGGAGCGGCATACATATTAACTGACAGGTTTTCTACCATTTTTTCAACAAAAGGAGATTTTCCTCCTGCATTGGCAGCCTGGATGCCTAATATCATATTTTTCTTTGTCGCACTCTGGTTTTATCGCAAATCACCCAAATAGTTTATTTTCGGTTTAAACAAAAAGAAACAATTTGTGTTTATTGCAGAAATCGATTTCGTGAAATTTTTTAATGTAGGATACAATTCCTTTATCTTTATCCGGTTCTGAATTTCAGGATTTCTAAACAACATTTTATTTAATAAAAATATTTACTGGAAATGGGGATTATTAAAGATACTTTTAAGCAAAAAGCTGACATCGCAAGTGCTGAAATAAAAGATATTTTAAAAGAACACGGAAGTAAAAAAATTGGTGAGGTAACACTTGCTCAGGTTTATCAAGGAATGCGTGGAATTACCGGTCTTGTTACTGAAACAAGTTTATTAGATGCACAAGAAGGAATTAGATTTAGAGGTTATACCATACCTGAATTGCAGGAAAAATTGCCTAAAGCAGAAAATGGATCAGAACCATTGCCAGAAGGATTATTTTATCTTATGCTATTGGGCGAATTGCCGGAGCAAAAAGATGTAGAGCACATAACTTCTGTATGGCAGCGCAGAAGTCATGTACCCAATCATGTATTTGCCACCATGGATGCACTTCCGTTAGATACGCATCCAATGACCATGTTTGTCGTAGGCATTATGGCGCTACAGCATGAGAGTTCTTTTGCTAAAAGATATAAAGAAGGTCTAAATAAGAAAGATTATTGGGATCCAACTTTCGATGATTGTATGGATTTGATTGCACGCCTTCCTCGTATTGCTGCATATGTATATCGAAGAAAATATAAGAACAATGAACACATTCAACCAAATGGACTGCTGGATTGGAGTGGGAATCTTGCCCATATGATGGGATATGGAGATGAAAGCTTTCATGAATTGATGCGTTTATATATGACCATCCATGCTGATCATGAAGGTGGCAATGTGAGTGCTCATACTACTCACCTTGTAGGATCTGCACTAAGTGATCCTTACCTTTGTTTTGCAGCATCAATGAATGGATTAGCAGGTCCACTGCATGGTCTTGCAAATCAGGAAGTAATCAAATGGATTTTCCAGTTGCAAGAGGAATTGGGTACCGAAGTTCCCTCAAAAGAACAAATTGTTGAGTATGTTCAAAAGACTATAACAGAGGGTAAAGTAGTGCCGGGTTATGGACATGCAGTATTGCGTAAAACAGATCCTCGATTTACAGCACAAATGGAGTTTGGTAAAAAACATATGCCAAATGATCCTTTGGTCCAAACTGTTTGGAATATTTATGAAGCAGTTCCACCCATTCTTCAATCGCTTGGAAAAATAAAAAATCCTTGGCCAAATGTTGATGCACACAGTGGTGCCTTGTTAGTTCACTATGGTTTGGTTGAATATGAATTTTATACCGTTTTATTTGGTGTTAGCCGTGCATTAGGTGTACTAGCAAGCCTATGTTGGGATAGAGCATTAGCAATGCCACTTGAAAGACCAAAAAGTGTAACTACAGAATTGGTTAAGCAATGGTTGGATGGAAAAGATGAAATCTGGGAGTAGAGAAATTTTGTAGATATAGTTCCTCCTGTTACATTTGCATTCTTCGTCGAAATTGTGTGTAGTAGTAAAATAATGTTTAACACAACAATAGATCTGATTGATGGGGAATTAGCTCAGTTGGTAGAGCGCTTGCATGGCATGCAAGAGGTCAGCGGTTCGACCCCGCTATTCTCCACAAGCTTTAAGCTCCGAAAGGGGCTTTTTTTATGGAATATTATATTTAC
>JANPHE010000324.1:0-1976 GCA_031424295.1 Segetibacter sp.
TGAAAGGAAAGGAAAAGCTTTTCGATATGTTGTTTTTTGCCTTGCATAAAACCAAGACAACTTAAAGATGCAAAACGATTCTTTTTACTTATAAACAAATGTGAGTTGTGCAACAAGCACATATAGCTTGGCGCTACAATCCGCAATATAGCAAAAAACACAAGTATTAAATATCAACTTTTTAGTGTTACACATTTTATTTTGTCGTTAGTACAATCCGATTTTTTAGCAATCGTTTTTATCCGCTTATAACCAATTGTACTTTCAATCTTTTACTGCTTGCGTCTTCTATCCAAGCTTCATGCGCAAGTCAAAGTCCCGGCATGGGTAAACAGTGCAGTGGGCCCTTGCAGGAGATCCCCACGTGGACAAAGTGGCTGATTCACTATTGCCGAATAATGTACAAAAAGTACAAGTGTGCGACGCAACGATGAATCATCTCTGGAGGAATGTTTGCTCAATAAAAAAATGATTCTATGTTTGTTTTCACCTACTAATCCCAAAAGAAAAGTCAATCATGAATTGATTGGTCACATTTGATCTTATAAATTAATAATTGCTACTTAAACGCATAGCAACAGTAAAAAGAAGAAATCCACTATTGAACTTATTCGATTGAGCTTAATAAACAAATATTTTTTGTCCTAAAGACTTCCAAAAGAGCGAATGAGCTTGTTTGTATGATTGGCGCCGTCTAGTAAATATTACCCTCTTTTTCTATTATTTTAAATACTTACTAAACCAGGCGATATACCTTTCAAAGCGGTCTTTCTCAAAAGCAGGATTGGTCAATCCATGGAACTGATCAGGATAAATGATGAGTTCAGTTGGTATGTTTAATGACTTCAAAGCCTGGTACATTTGCTCACTACCTACAGCAGGTACATTAAAATCATTTTGCCCTACGAGGAAAAGCGTAGGTGTGGTTATTTTCTTTGCTTTTAAAAACGGAAAGGAAACTTTCATATAATTATCCATGTGCTCCCAAGGCGTTCCCAACTCGTTTTCATATTGCAACACATATTGGTCAACACCATAAAGTGAAGGCGCAAAACCAACACCTGCACCACTGGCAGCTGCTTTAAAGCGAGTATCTGTTGCAATGGTATAATCGGTTAACATACCGCCATAACTCCAGCCTCCAATACCTAATTTTTCAGGGTCAGCAATGCCATTCTGCACTACATAATCTGCTGCACCTAAAATATCAATTACTTCCTTATTGCCCCAATCAGCGGAAATTGATTTGCAATAATCCAATCCCCGACCGTTTGATCCTCTGTAATTAACCGTCACAACTGCGAAGCCCGCAGCAGCCAACATTTGCCTCGTCAAATCAAAACTATATTCCGATTGTGAAACAGGACCACCATGGATAAAGAAAATAGTTGGCAATTTTTTTCCCGCTATAGCATTTGCAGGCCTAAACAAAACACTTGAAACCCAGGGGCCATCTTTACTTTTAGAAGAAAATCCTTCTACTGAAGCCAGGCTTAATGGGGCAATAAACTCGTCCTGAAATTTAGTGAGCCGGACAGGGGTTGAATTTTCCAGTTTATAAATTTCAATTGGTATTTGAGGTTCACTCATGGTTGTGAGCAAACTACCTGAGGGATGAATTTCCAAGCTATAATAACATCGGTTTCCACCTGCCACTTTGGTTACTTTTTCTTCCTGAATACTGAATTGTGCTACATATCTTTCTCTATCGTCAATCACTATTGCCATTATGGAAGCTCCATCTTTTGCCCATCTTGGATTGTCAACCGGCCGATCAAGCGCTTTGGATAACAACCTGGTTTCGCCCCCATTTTTTGACGCCACGCATAATACTTCCTGATCGTATGCACTATAATTTGTAGTAGCGGAGCGCATGTAGCAGATTTGTTGACCATCGGGGCTCCACTCTTGCCCATAATCATTGCCTGTCCAGGTAGTAACCTGTTTCATGGCAGAATGAGGTATGGCATCTATTA
>JANPHE010000325.1:0-3971 GCA_031424295.1 Segetibacter sp.
AAAAAAATTTACGACATACTTCACATCAAACACAAGCCCTTCCGAAAACAAAAATCTGTAGTACACAAACCGCCACCCAAAATTTTTGAAACCCCTGATCTAAAGCACTCTTCAGCATAAAGGGCTGCAATGTGGGTTAAGGTTTCAAAGGAAGGCTGTAAAAAAGATTGTGTAAAAAAAGAATGATTATGAAGTACAAATTTTTTGTTGGGATTGATGTATCTAAGTTAACTTTTGAGGTGGCTGCATTGAGCTGTGATAACAGCCAGGTTATTACCCATCAGTATTTTACAAATAATGCAACAGGCATTAAAGGGATGACTAAATTTTTAAGTCAGACTTTTGAAAATTACGAGCAGGAAGATGCGCTTTTTTGCATGGAAGCAACAGGGATATATTGTAACGCTTTGTTGAATTTCTTTAAAGATACTGCTGCCAAAATTTGGGTAGAAAATGCTGTTCAAATAAAGCGGTCATCCGGCATTACCAGAGGGAAGCAGGATAAAGTAGATGCACAAAGGATAGCCATGTATGCTTATCGAAATGCAGATACAGCAAAGCTTTGGAAGCCTGTAAGAGAAGAATTGGATCAAATAAGAAATCTTACATCTTTACGCGAAAGGATGGTTCAAACACAAAAAAAGTTACAATCACCTATCAATGAACTTGAAGCTGTTGGAGAAATAAAAAAGGCAAGGTTACTGGAAAAATCAATCCGTAAGTCTTTAAAAGCTATAGATGCAGACATAAAGAACATTGAGCAACAAATAACCGATCTGATGAAACAAGATCAAAGCCTTAATCATTTGTTTAAGTTAGTTAGTTCTGTGATAGGAATTGGCTTTGTTACGGCTACAAATCTTATCATCCATACCAATGAATTTAAAATAATGAATGACAGTAGAAAACTAGCATGCTACTGTGGTGTAGCTCCCTTCCCTCATCAATCAGGGACAAGTATAAGAGGTAAGACAAGAGTTAGTCACATGGCAAATAAAAAACTAAAAACAAACTTGCATATGGCTGCACTAACAGCTGTAAAGTTTGATATTGAGTTAAAAACTTATTATGAAAGAAAAGTGGCAAAAGGAAAACACAAGATGAGTGTGGTGAATGCAGTCAAAAGTAAATTGTTAGCAAGAGTGGTTGCAGTTGTGAATAACAATCAGGAATATGTTAGAAAGGTGGCGTAAAAAGAATTTGTTTTTATCATAGAAATCAACGGCTGCGCTGAAACACCGGCACGGGCAAACATTTTCACATCCGCACATTTTCACATCTGCACATTTTCACATTTTCGCATCTGCACATTTTCACATCTGCACATTTAAACTATATTAGCATTTCATAGGCTGCTAACCAGTCGATATAAAAAACACCGCATCATGAAAAATACGCTCCTTCTTTTAGGCTTCTTATGCCCCTTTATTGCCTTTACTCAAAATGTAGGCATCGGGACCGATACACCAGACACCAGCGCCTTACTGGAACTAAAAAGCACCGATAAGGGTATGCTTGTTCCACGGGTAGCATTGGTAAGTACCATCAGGTCCACACCGGTTACCAGTCCTGCAGATGCTTTGCTGGTTTACAACACCGCCACTGCGGGTTCAGGACAAAGTGCAGTTACCCCGGGTTTTTATTACTGGAATGCCTCAACGGGCAGGTGGAAAGGGATGAACAGCACTAACACTTCTGCAGAAAATATAGGCTTTGGGGCATGGGGCGATTGTGGTACCAATGCCGTAATAGGCGATTACAACCCGGCAACAGCCAGTGACGGTGTTGCCAATGATAATTTTGGGAACAGTGCCAGCATCTCCGGCAATTATGCCATTGTAGGTGCGAGTGGAGATGATATAGGTGCAAATGTTAACCAGGGATCAGCGTATTTTTATTTTTTTAACGGCACTACATGGGTGCAGCAACAAAAGGTGACGGCACCAGATGGATTGGCTAACAATAATTTTGGTACCGCTGTAAGCATTTCAGGCAATTATGCAGTAGTAAGTGCCCCCGAATGCAAAATCAACAGCAATGCGTCACAAGGAGCATTATACATCTTTTTTAATAATGGAAGCTCATGGGAATATAAACAAAAACTAGTAGCCAATGACGGGGCGTACGGCGATGGCCTGGGGTTCAAAGTAGGAATATCAGGTAATTATCTCATAGGGAGTGCTTTTACCGATAATATCGGTACCAACGTTGACCAGGGGTCGGCATATATTTTTTTCAACAATGGCACCAGTTGGGTGCAGCAGGCAAAACTGGTATCGAGTGATGGCACTGCAGGAGAATACTTTGGCGTAGGAGCCGGCATTTCAGGATACAATGCCATTGTAGGTGCCCCTGCCAAAACTGTGAACGGAAATACAAACCAGGGAGCAGCCTATATTTTTTCCTTCAATGGTACAACGTGGGTGCAGCAGCAAAAGCTAACCGTACAGGATGGTGAACGGGGCGATTATTTTGGCAACAGCGTGAGCATAGATAATAACAATGCGCTGGTGGGTGCAAAGTCCGACGTTATAGGTACCAATCCGGAACAAGGCTCGGCATATATGTACGCATACAATGGCACCACATGGGTACTGCAACAACGACTGGTAGCAGCAGACGGTACCCAGTATGATAGCTTTGGAAGCAATGTATGGTTATCCGGTAATTATGCCATGGTAGGCGTTCCCCAGAAAAATGGCGTCAACGGGCTTGGAACGGGAGCTGCTTATATCTACACCAGTTACAATGGCTTGTGGCAACAACTGCAAAAGGTAACAAGTCCCTCTGCCTCTCCAAACGATGCATTTGGCTTTTGGTGCGGCTTCGACAGCAAGCGGTTTATCATAAGTGCCAGAGGTGCCGGAACAAGCAGGGGAATGGTGTTTTTTGGAAAGGTCAATTAAGTAGGGCTGCATTTCTTATTGGTAAGGCGGCAATGTAGTATCATGAGGCGGTATCTTTTGGTACCTGATACCTCGCGACCATCCATTTATTACTAAGAAGCATACCAATGAAATAACTGCCAACATTTTTATTATAAAATGCATTTTATTCTTTTGGTTATAGCGGGGTCGCCTCCACCGCCTTGTGTGTTAGTTAGTGCCCTGCTACTGGTTAACGGATAGCCCGAATGCGATACAAAATGTACCGGTACATAACTTTCCATTTTATTCTTTTGCTGCCGCTGATGGTGTGCTGCACCTATAGACTGCCGGGTAACAAAAAATTTCTGGTGATGAAGGTGCAAGGCGGGAACACTTTATGCCCACCCTTCAGTCGCAGGTGAAAACACCTTGCGACAGCGATAATGATGCTTCTTTTCGGTAACACCAAAAAGGGTGAAAGGCGGGGTAGCTACCTGTCCCCCCTCTCCTTCGGAGAGAGCCTGTCCTGATTTTTTCATCAGGAGGCCGGGGGTGAGGTCTTTGCCAATGCCCCCATCAATCTTTCCCCACCACATCCCACTCAACCCCTACAAATTAATTCCACTTTTCATATTATATTTGACACACAAACATTTCCAACTCAAATGGCAAAACAATCGCTCCCCAAACTTCTTGCGCAAGCAGAAGATTTTAATAAAGAAAAAAACTACACAGCCACCTACGCTTTATTAACCCCCGAAGTTCTCCAACAAAACAACAACGCCGATCTTTACGCCGAAGCAGCACATGCTTGTTACCGCTTGAAAAGTATCAGGAATGTGAAAGCTATGTAGACAAAGCCCTTTCCATTCAGCCCGATAATGCCAAAGCAAACCATTACAAAGGCAATATATTAGCAGTCTCAAAAGACTACCCCAAAGCAATTGAACACTATCAAAAGGCAATTGAAAAAGACCCCAATTTTGCCTACCCTTACAATGGTTTAGGAAGTGTGTATGATGACCTAAAGTACTACCCTAAAGCAATTGAACACGATCAAAAGGCAATTGAAATAGACCCCAGTAGTGCTTCCCCTCACAATGG
>JANPHE010000326.1:0-31055 GCA_031424295.1 Segetibacter sp.
TTTTATTCAAACAATTGGTTTGCTGTTATTTAAATCCCCAACGCTCATAAAAGCACCATTAGCATCATAAAATAAAAAAAGGTGGGTTGCTAAAAAGCAACCCACCAATCAATTTAAATAAAACGCTTGAGAAATTACTTCTGAATGACCATTTTGCTTGTTGTAGTGGTAAGTCCTACAGTATATTTTACTGTGTAAATACCATTTGGTAGCTTACTTTCAGATACAGTTCTATTAATTCTTCCTGCATTGTTAGCAGCAATAAATTGAGACACCACCCTACCATAAACATCTATAATTTGGATAGTAGCCGGCATTTTATCGTTTTTGCCTGTTTGCATTTGAACGGTGAAAGTACCATTGTTAGGGTTGGGATACAATTTTGTATCATTTGTTCCTTCCTCTACAACAATAGCATCTTTAGAAAGACTTCCGTCGGTAGGACGAGAACCAACCGCGCAACCAATATGCGTCAGTGCCTGGGTTAAAATAGCGCCTTGAACATTACATGCTGAAACGCCACGAACGGTTATATTTCCACCAACATACCCAGATAAAAACTTAATTGTCATACTAGAACTATCAGGCTGTGCTGATCTGATAAGTGTTTTAGAAGGAATTGCCCATCTATAACGATTGGTTGGCTCTTGTGAAGCACTAGGTGCAGGAGAAGCCACTGTAAATGTAATAAACCCACCTACACAACCATTGAAACTACCAGTATTAGATATTAGAGAATTTGGAGTAGCGGGAGGAAGCACTGCACTCAAGAATACTTTCTGCGCAAGACTTGTATTACAACCATTTACGGCTGTAACTCTTATCGTGTCTCTTGTAAATCCAGCTCCGAAGGTTACCATAATTACTGTGTCATTAACCCCACTTGCATTCAAGCGAGTAATAGTAGCGTTGGTACCTCTGCTTAAACTCCAGTTGTAATAGGAAGCATTAGCAACTTTTCTTATTCTGTACACCTCAGTACCACCACCTATTAAAGCACAAACATTGGTTACAGCAGGAATATTTGAACCAAAATTCTTCATTACTATTCCAGGTGTAGCAACTTGCGTTAAAGTAAGCTTAATGCTACTTGCAGCATCGCTTGTATCGCATTCGCTTAAGCTAAACACCCTTATATATTTGGGCTTTGAATTTGTAACAGTTATTGTGTCAGGGAAGATGACGGTAATGGTAGTATCGTTTACATAGTTTACTACAGAACCTCCCGGTACTTGCCAATAGTAACCTGTTGCATTGGCTGCTTTTCTAATTCTAAATGTTGCAGGTATGCCAGTAACGCTTACAACATTCTGCTTGAACAAACAAACATTGGTACTTGCCAATACGTTTGGTACAAAACTTTGTTGAATTGGTCCGGGAGTTGAAGGAGCCACCTTGATTACAACTAATGCTTTAGTTGTACTAGGTGTACCGCAAGCATTTAAAGCTTTAACAGATACTGTACCATCTGCTTTCATCAAGATTACAACCGAATTAGTTCCTTGACCAGATATTATAGCATTACCACTACTTGCCCCTGTAACTGTCCATCTGTATGTATATCCTGAAACAGCTGTTACTGAATAAGTTTGCAATGTGTCGCAATTTTTAATATTTCGTGTGCCAGTAATAGCAGAAGGAGGGAGAGAACCAATTGGTTGAGCATCTATAACCGCAATAGCAGGAGAAGATACTACAAGTGTAGTGTTGTTTCTAGACGTTACATTATAAGTTCCAGTTGGTACACCGGTAAATTCGCCAGTCGTATTGCTGTAGTTTGTTCCATCAATGCTAAACGAAAAACCCGAGATTGCTGAAAGAACCCTGATTCTTCCTGTAGATGTACTACAAGTTGGCTGTGTTACTTTGATTACAGGGGCATTGGTTTGCTTGTAGAAATAGAAATTGTCCAAATAAACAGTGCTTGAACCAAAAGGTGTACCTACCAATTTAATTTGACCGATGTTGCTCAAATTAACGGTATTGTATTGAGATAATTGAATATTATAACTATTCCAACCAGATAATGTTGGGTTTAAAGTAACAGCCTGTTCTACTGGAGCGCCTCCAGTATTAATAAGGAATACCTCAAAAGCAGAACAATTTGGTGTCCAAATATCAACATGCAAGTGAGACATACCAGAAGCATCTATAGGACTTGCAAACTGAACGCCTTGATAGTTGAGGAATTCATACTTTTTAGTTGCATTACCTACAATGTTTACATCAGTTACTGTAGTAGATTGACCCCAGTTAGGAAACCAATCTGTACCTGCTACGTCTGTATAAGCGTTGCTGAAAAGAGATATAACATCGAGTGCATTTCTCCTTGGCGGAGTTGGAGCAGCATTTGTTGGCGGAGCAAATGAAACTACTAAAGTTGCATTTACACTTGCACTACCATAAGCGCCTGCAGCTGCTTGAGTAGCGGTAATGGTTGATGTTCCTGCCGCTAAAACAGTTACTGTATTTCCACTAATCGTGGCCACCGTGGTGTTTGAGCTATTGTAAGTAAATGCACCAGAACTGTTACTTGTAGGTGCAGTTAAAGCAAATGGAGCATCGCCTACAACTTTTGCAGGAACTGAAAATCCTGTAATAGTAGGTGCATTGGCCGGTTTCCAGAAGTATAGATTGTCAAGATAAACAGTACTTGTACCCCATGGTAATCCTGTCAATTTAAATTGTATGATAGCACTTTTATTAATTGCAGGATACTGAGATAACAATATATCATAACTGTTCCAGCCGGATAATGTTGGAGTGAGTGTAACAGGCTGCTCAACTCCTCCAGCATTAATTAGAAAAACATCAAAAGCAGTACAATTCGGTGTCCACACATCAAGGTGTAGATTAGTCATATTAGAAACATTGAGTGGGCTCGCAAATTGTACACCCTGATAATTAAGGTAATCATATTTTTTTGTCGCATTTCCTGCGATGTTTACATCCGATACTACAGTAGATTGACTCCAATTTGGAAACCAGTCTGTTCCAGCTACATCTGTATAGGCATCACTAAATAATGACATTACACTGCTGGAAGGCCTTGTTGGTGTTGGTGCTGCTGTTGCAGGTGGAGGATAGGACACCACCAATGTTGCTGTTGTGCTACCTGAACCATAGGAACCAGCAGCGGCTTGATTAGCAGTAATAACTGACGTACCTACACCAACGACCGTTACGGTATTTCCACTGATAGTTGCCACGCTTTGATTTCCGCTTGAATATGTAAATGCACCAGCACTATTACTTGTTGGAGCCGTCAAAGTAAATGGAGCAGCTCCCAATAACTTGGCCGGTACTGAGAAACCAGTAATCGTTGGGGTGTTAGCTGATTTCCAGAAATAGATATTGTCCAAATAAACAACGGTTGTAGAAGCCTTATATACAAATCCTGAGTCAACAAATTTAAATTGACCAACATTGGAAACAATTGCAGGATTGTAAAGGCTTAAATCAATATCATAACTATTCCAACCGTTATAGGTTGGGCGTAATGTTACCTTTTGTTCTGAAGAAATAGCTGTATTAATTAAATAAAATTCAAATGCATCACAATTTGCTGTCCAAATATCAACGTGTACATTGCTCATTGAAGAAGCATTAATACCACTTGCAAGTTGTACACCCTGATAATCAAGCATATCATATTTCTTGGTTGGATTAGTTCCAGCCAAAACATCGCTGACAACGGTACCTTGACCCCAATTTGGAAACCAATCTGTTCCCGCAACATTTGTGTAAGAATCACTAAACAAAGAAATAACATCTGTGGCATTTCGAGCCGGTGGAGTTGGAGCCCCCGTTCCAGGTTGGGCTTTGGCAATGTACCCAAAAAAGATACAAAATGCCAAAAGTGAGAAAAGCTGTTTCATGTGGTATTTGTTTTAGCAACTCTTCACAGTTTGTTTTTCTTTTGACAAAAAAGAAAGGTACACAGAATGCAAACAATCGCTGTTTTTTTGACAAAATCGTCAACGACAAAGCTAATTTGAGCAATTGATGAAAGTGAATAGTTTGTCACAACATTACTACATCAGTGTTTCTCAAACTATTGATTTCAAGCAAATTTTGCTACTTCATTACTACATCAATTATTTTGCTTTACTTTATGTTCTGGAAAATTGCCGCTAATGATTGCAAGAATAATTCTGCTCACCTTAATCTCTTTGACCACCTACAGTCAAAATACTATCGGGCTTCCGGATGTAATTAATTACAACAAATCGACATATAATGCAGGGCTTCAAAATTGGGACATCAAGCAAGACCGGAATGGAATAATATATGTTGCCAACAATGAGGGGCTGCTAAGTTTTGATGGTACTTATTGGAAATTGTATCCACTGCCAAATAAAACAATTGTTAGGTCGGTAGAAATTGGGATAGATAATAAAATATATGTAGGCGGTCAGGATGAATTGGGATATTTCGCACCTGATGCAAATGGTAGATTAAAATATTTTACACTAACAGATCTTATCCCTGCAAAGGACAAATCATTTGGCGATGTATGGGACATTGTTTCATTTAATAAGGAAACATATTTTAGATCTCTAAATAAAATATTTAAATTCAACAACCAGTCGTTTGCTACTTATGAAGCGATCTCTGAATGGGGCTATCTCACTGTGTGCAATAATATACTGTATGCACAGGACTTCAGGACCGGACTAATGACTTATTCAAATAATGTATGGCAGCCAATCCAATCATCATTATTACTTCCGACAAATGACCCTATTACTTCAATACTTTCGATTAATGACAATACTTCCATTATAACCACACTCAAAAATGGCCTATTTCAAATACAAAAAGGGGTTATTAGTAAAATAAGTTCTTCAAATAATGAATTATTTCAAAGCGATCGTATTTATTCTGCCACCATTATTGACAGCAACTGGATAGCTTTAGCTACTAGCAATAAAGGGGTATTTATTATTGATCACAAGGGAGCAATTATTCAGAGTTTTTCAGAAACTGAAGGAATTCAAAACAACAATATTCTAAGCATATTCAAAGACAATCAGGGAAACCTTTGGCTGGGCCAAAACAACGGCATTGACTGCATCGCTTATAACAGTTCCATCAAACACATAAATGCACCGCTTCAAAATGGATCGGGCTATACAGCTGTTATCCATAACAACCAACTTTATATAGGCACTTCCAATGGGTTGTATTTTGTGGCTTTGCAACAGAAGAATGATTTAAGCTTTAGCAAGGGGAAATTTGATCTAGTGAAAAATTCTGAAGGACAAGTGTGGAATCTTTCAGTTATAAATAATCAGTTGCTTCTTGGGCACCATGAAGGCGCATTTCGAATAGAAGGTAATGTTGCAAGTAATATCAGTTCGACGCCTGGTTTTTGGAATTTTTTACCCACAACCAATACTTTTCCTTCCCCTCAAATAATCGCCGGACATTACAAAGGGTTACAATTCTTTGACTATAAGGATGGCATCTTCACACCTGATAAGAAAGTACCTGGTTTTACTGAATCATCAAGATTTGTAACCATAGACAACAACGATAATATTTGGGTTTCACATCCTTACCATGGAATTTATAAAATTACAAAGCAAACTAATGGAAATTTTGCAACAACCTTTTATAACGAGAAAAATGGATTACCATCTACTTTAAATAACCATATTTATAAAATAAAAAATGAAATAGTTGCTGCAACTGAAAATGGAATATATATCTATAACAACAAAAAAAATGTTTTTGAAGTTTCGGAATTTTATAAAGAATTACTGGGAGTACAAAGCATCCGATATTTGAAAGAAGACCAGGCTGGAAACATCTGGTTTATCCACAATAAATCTTTAGGCGTAATAGATTATTCAAGTAAAAAACCTACAATCTTTTTTTTGCCAGAATTGACAGGCGAAATGTTGAGCGGATTCGAATACATATATTCTGTAAATGATAAAAACTTGTTTGTTGGTGGAGAAAAAGGCTTTTTCCATATTAATTATGAAAAATACAAGGAAACTATTCCTACCATGCAGATTCAAATAAGATCCGTCAAAATCATAAACAACAGCGATAGTATTTTATTTGGTGGATATTTTGATGGGAAAAATGAAAACCAACTTCAAGACAAGAACTCCATTCCTGCTATAAATAGTGATTGGAAAACCATCCGATTTGAATATTCTTCACCGCTATTTTCTTATCAAACCAATCTTGAATATAGTTATCGTTTAAAGGGATTTGATAATAACTGGTCAGCTTGGACAAAACGCACTGAAAAGGAATATACAAATTTGTCTACAGGCAATTATACATTCGAAGTAAAAGTTCGCAATAATCTTGGTACAGGATCGACCATTTCAAGCTACTCATTCAGGATGTCGCCGCCATGGTATTTATCATTTTGGGCATGGCTATTTTATTTTTTGCTTTTTATTGCTTTCAATTACGGTCTATATAAATGGCTCAAGGAGAAGTTTAAAAAACAACAGCACAAACATGACCAAGAACAAAAAAAATTGAAGTACATATTCGAACTAGAAAAAAATAAAACTGAAAGCGAAATTGTTGCCTTGCGCAATGAAAAACTTGAAGCAGAAATAAATTTGCAAAACTCAGAAATGGCGTCTTCTGCTATGCACCTCGCTAAAAAAGGAGAATTGCTGAAAAAGATAAAAGTAGAATTTACACAAGTAATGAAGCGGGTAGATAACGAAGAAGCAATAACTGAACTAAAGAAAATAATAAGGAAACTAAGTGATGATGATAAGATAGACAATGAATGGGATAATTTTGCCATTCACTTTGATAAAACGCATAGTGATTTTGTAACCAAGGTAAAAGAAAAGCATCCAGACATTACTGCAAATGAGTTAAAATTATGCGTTTATTTGAGGATGAATCTATCGACGAAAGAAATTGCCCAATTCTTAAATATATCTGTAAGAGGAGTAGAAATTAGTCGCTACCGATTAAGAAAAAAATTAGCATTGCCATCTGAGGTTAGTCTATTTGACTATTTGATTGGTTTTAATAATAAGCAGGCATTTTAATGTGCTTATTGTAGATTTCTTACTCGACTTAAAAATTGAATATAGAATATAGTTGATCAGACAATTTTTTCGCTACTTTTTACATTGGTAATTTTAAAAAGCTACAGATCAATTAGGCGTTAGATATACTCTTTGATAATAAATTCCATGCATTAAACCACTTTAATTAACTTTAATATTTACCAATACAACTATTAGCCTAATCATGTCCACAAGAAGAGATTTTATTAAACTCAGCACCCTTTCTTCTGCCTCGTTTATTTCGGCTAACAATTTATCAAGTTCAAAAGAATTGCCTAAATTTTTTGCTGAAGAATCGAACAAACCAATTGTATTATCCACCTGGAAATTTGGACTACAAGCTAATTCCGCTGCATGGGAAATCCTCAGCAACAACGGACATGCACTGGATGCAGTTGAAGCTGGTGTAAGGATTCCTGAAGGTGACCCTGAAGAAAGAAGTGTTGGATATGGTGGCCGACCTGACCGTGATGGAAGGGTAACCCTTGATGCCTGTATAATGGACCACAATGCCAATATAGGTTCAGTGGCATGTTTAGAATATATAAAGCATCCAATATCTGTAGCAAGGGCAGTGATGGAAAAAACACCTCATGTGATGTTAGTGGGCGAAGGTGCATTGCAATTTGCTTTGGAACAAGGGTTTAAAAAAGAAAATCTTCTGGTGAAAAAATCTGAGAACGAATGGAGGGAGTGGTTAAAAAAAAGCAACTATTCCCCTATTGCCAATATTGAAAATCACGACACCATTGGTATGATTGCATTGGACAGCCATGGAAACCTATCAGGGGCCTGTACGACCAGCGGAATGGCATTCAAAATGCATGGACGTGTAGGAGATTCACCTATTATTGGTGCCGGATTATATGTTGACAATGAAATAGGTGCAGCAACAGCTACCGGACAAGGCGAAGAAGTTATAAGAATTGCAGGTTGTCATCTTGTTGTAGAATTGATGCGACAGGGAAATTCACCACAAGATGCATGCAAAGAAGCGGTTAACCGTGTAGTAAAACTTGCTCAAAATAGGAATCAGGATCTAATAAATATTCAGGTTGGTTTTATCGCTTTAAATAAGCAAGGAGCATATGGTGCATATTGTATTCACGATGGTTTCAACTATGCAGTACATGACAAAAGCGGAAATAATTTAATCGATTCTGAATACAAAATAAAACTAACAATCGCCAAATAAACTAAGACTTCATTTGCCAAATTACAAACTTGAAATAGCTTGTTTCAACTATCAATCTGCCGTCATAGCCGAACAAGGTGGAGCTGATAGAATTGAATTATGTGATCGTTTATTTGAAGGAGGCACGACCCCTGCCTATGAAACATTTGCACTAGCACGCAAAGAAATAAAAATAGAATTATTTGTCATGATCCGTCCAAGAGGAAGCGACTTTGTTTATAATACAAACGAGTTTGAACAAATGAAAAAAGACATTTCATTTTTCGCCAAGGCTGGAGCTGATGGATTTGTTTTCGGAATATTACATCAAGACAATAAAATAAACAAGCTACAGTGTTTAGAACTTACCAGCCTTTCGGCTCCATTACCTTGTAGCCTACACAGAGCATTCGATAAAACTATCAATGCTAATAATTCATTAGAAACAGTTATCTATTGTGGATTTAAAACCGTTTTGACTTCAGGCTTTTCACCTTCAGCAATGGATGGATTGGACAATTTAAAGTCATTAGTAAAACAAGCAAACAGCAGGATTAGCATTATGCCGGGAGGAGG
This sequence comes from Segetibacter sp., assembly GCA_031424295.1. GTDB lineage: Bacteria > Bacteroidota > Bacteroidia > Chitinophagales > Chitinophagaceae > Segetibacter. Next base: position 8,812 of record JANPHE010000326.1, read on the forward strand.
GGTTCGTTCATCTAATTTAGAAACAATAAAAAACAAAACACAGGCTAACTACTATCATTCATCAGCCATTATACAAGGAGATCTGGCTGATATAAATGAAGTGATTGCCCTTAAACAAATATTGAGTTGAAAAAAATACTCATTATAGTATGTACGTTTTTCATCCTTAAGGTCTATTCCCAAAAAATAGAGCGAAGCTTAAACGATTGTAACTGGACATTTAAAAATAAAGACGATTCACTTTGGCACCCTGCAAAAGTTCCGGGAACCATCCACACTGATCTGCTAGAAAACAAACTTATCCCTGATCCTTTTTTTGGCACCAATGAAAAAGGGTTACATTGGATAGATTCAGGAAGTTGGCAATACCAATGTTTTTTTGATATTTCACCCAATGAATTTGCTAAGAATCATATTGAATTACAATTTAAGGGATTAGACACCTATGCTTCTGTTTACCTAAATGGTCGTTTGATTCTAGTAGCAGATAATATGTTTCGTTCATGGGCTACAGATATCAAACAACAAGCAATTCCAGGAAAAAACAAATTGAACATCGTGTTTGAATCTGCTGTGCTAAAAGGACAAATGTTAGCCAAAAAATTAGCTTATACATTACCGGGGGAGGATAAGGTATTCACCAGAAAAGCACAATATCAATACGGCTGGGATTGGGGACCTCGATTTGTGACCTGTGGCATTTGGCAATCTGTACTCTTAACATGCTGGAATAAAGCAAGATTAGTAAGCATTCAAAGTATTCAAAAAACATTAAACGATACCATTGCTGAACTTCAATTTAAGTGCGAAATTGAAAGCGATAATGAAGATCGTTTTTATATTGCTATAAGCAATATTGTTTCTAGTCACGGCACCCCGTTTACAAAATTCTATACAATCCAAACTAAAAAAGGAAGAACTACTTATTCCTTTGATTACAAAATTCAAAAACCAAAAAGATGGTGGTGCAATGGATTAGGCAAAGCCAACTTGTATACTTTCAATGTTGCGCTCGATGATAACAATACCCAATTTGATTCCAAACAAATTACAATTGGCTTAAGAACCATTGAGCTGATTAATGAGAAAGATAGTATTGGAACATCCTTCTATTTTAAGCTTAATGGTATACCAGTTTTCATGAGAGGAGCAAACTATATTCCACAGGATAACTTTATACCAAGAGTAAATAAGGCAGCCTACAAAACCATCATAAAAAATGCAGCAGACGCCAACATGAATATGCTTCGTGTTTGGGGTGGAGGCATCTACGAAAAAGATGATTTTTATGAAGCGTGTGACAAAAATGGAATCCTTGTTTGGCAGGATTTTATGTTTGCTTGTGCTATGTATCCGGGTGATAGTAATTTCATCCAAAACGTAGCAGCAGAAGCGAAAGAACAAGTTCACCGATTACGCAACCATCCTTGTATTGCTTTATGGTGTGGGAACAATGAAATAACTGAAGGATGGCAAAATTGGGGATGGCAAAAGCAATACAATTATTCAAAAAAAGATTCCACCGAAATTGCAGACAACAACACTTACATATTTGACCATCTCATAAAAGATATTGTGATCAATAACGATGGCAGCCGACCATATTGGTCATCTTCGCCAAGTATTGGTTGGGGACATAACGAAAGTTATAGTAACGGAGACTCCCACTATTGGGGCGTTTGGTGGGGCATGGAACCTTTTGAAAAATATACAACCAAAACAGGCAGGTTTGTGAGCGAATATGGATTTCAAGGTATGCCAAACATCAGCGCATTAAGTAAAGTTGGTTTATTCAAAAACAACTCTAACAATGAAATTGACTCAGCTGTTCTAAAAGCTCATCAGAAACATCCCAAAGGATACGAGACAATAACAGCATACATGCTTCGTGACTATAAATTACCCAAAAACAATATTGAGCACTTCGCTTACATTTCTCAGCTATTGCAAGCAGACGGAATGCGCATAGCTATTGAAGCTCACCGCAGAAGAAAGCCCTATTGCATGGGTACGATGTACTGGCAATTAAACGATTGCTGGCCAGTCACTTCATGGAGCACTATTGATTATTATAACAATTATAAAGCAAGTCATTATCAGGTAATCCGCTCCTACAAAAATGTAATTCTTTCTGTAACTGAAGATAAAGATTCTATTTACATTTATGCAATTTCTGATCAACTACAAAATATTGAAAAAGCTGAATTAAGTATTCAGTTGGCGAAATTAACCGGCCAAAAACAATGGTCAAAAAGAATAGCTGTAAAAATAGAAGCCAATGCTTCTAAAGTAATCGTTGCATTGCCAAAAGATATTTTAAAAGGAAATGACTTGAATAACCTTTATTTGAATTCAACGCTTACCATTCCAGGCATAGATTCGATAAAAGCTAACAGCATACATTATTTTGTAAAACCCAAAGCACTTCAACTAAAAAAAGCGAGATATACCATTACAGAAAATAATTGCGACTCAACACAGTGCTTTACAATAACGGCTGATGCTTTGATGAAAAATGTAATGATAAAAATTGATGGTTTAGAAACCAATCTCAGCGATAATTATATGGACTTGCTACCGAATGAACCAAAAACAATTTATCTACCAAAATCTTTGAATGTAAAAGAACTTAAAAATAAAATCAAATTACTATCTTTAATTGATACCTATTAAACCGTGAAAAAGTTAATCCTATTTTTTTTAATCGATGCACTGTCCACTTTTATAAGTCCTACCTTTTCGCAACAAAAAAATGTAGCTCAGTATGTCAACCCATTTGTTGGAACAGGTGGTCATGGACATACATTCCCTGGTGCTACTGTTCCTTTTGGAATGGTTCAACTTTCGCCCGATACAAGGATAGACGGAAGTTGGGACGGTTGCAGCGGTTACCATTATAGCGATTCGACAATTTATGGATTCTCTCATACACACTTAAGCGGTACAGGGTGTAGTGATTATGGCGATATAGCATTATTACCATTCACTGAATATAAACAGGGTGATTACAAAAACAAACTTGATTTTGATTATAAAAAATATGCAATATCCTTCCATCACAAAAATGAAACAGCATCTACAGGGTATTATAGCGTAAAGATGAACAATGGAATCCATGTCGAATTAACTTCAACAACAAGAGTGGGCTTTCACAAGTATACTTTTCCTGCGAATGCTGAAACCAAAATGGTTGTACAGATAGACCATCGCGATAAAACATTGGAGTCATCATTAAAAATAATTAACAACAAAACCATTGAAGGTTTTAGAAGAAGTGAGGCATGGGCCAAAGACCAGTATATTTATTTTGTGATGGAATATTCTGAACCGTTTGCCAATGAAAATAAGATAGAAACCATAAAAAATAAAGCACTACTAAATACCGGGTTCTATTGCCTTGAATTTAATCAATTAAATGGCAAGCCTCTTTATGTAAAAGTCGGTGTTTCAAATGTTAGTATTGATGGTGCAAGAAAAAACTTGCAGGCAGAACTACCACATTGGGATTTTAATAAAGTAAAAAAAGATGCCGAATCCCTATGGAATAGAGCGTTGAACAAAATAGAAGTTACCAGCACAGATAAAGATGAACTTGCCATTTTCTATACTGCATTGTACCATACAATGATACAACCAAATGTAGCAATGGATGTAGATGGAAAGTATCGAGGAAGAGACAACACCATCCATGTAGCACAAGGCTTTACTTACTATTCTGTTTTTTCTTTGTGGGACACTTTTCGAGGGGCTCATCCTTTATATACACTGATTGATCAAAAAAGAACTGCCGATTTCATCAATACTTTTCTGGCTCAATATGAGCAAGGTGGACGGTTGCCTGTATGGGAACTTTCGAGTAATGAAACAGATTGCATGATTGGTTATCATGCAGTAAGTGTAATAGCTGACGCAATTGCAAAAGGCATCCTGGGTTTTAACTACGAAAAAGCTTTTGCTGCTTGTAAACACAGTGCAATGCTGGATCATTTAGGATTAAATGCTTACAAAAAAAATGGGGCAATTACAATGGATGATGAACATGAAAGTGTCTCCAAAACTTTGGAATATGCTTATGATGATTGGTGCATAGCACAAATAGCAAATCAACTAAATAAAAAAGGGGATTACATCTACTTTATGAATCGTTCGCAAAGCTGGAAAAATGTGTTTGATCCGGAAAGTGGTTTTATGCGTCCAAAGAAAAATGGTGGTTGGTTAACTCCTTTTGATCCTAAAGAAGTGAATAATAATTTTACCGAAGGCAATAGCTGGCAATATTCTTTCTTTGTACCGCAAGATGTAAATGGTTTGATTCAGAAAATGGGAGGTCCTAAAAAATTCAATAAAAAATTAGATGAACTTTTTATGACTTCTAATAAAACTACAGGACGTGAACAGGCAGACATTACCGGACTAATAGGTCAATATGCACATGGTAATGAACCAAGTCACCACATGACTTACCTATATCACTTTACAGGCCAAACTTATAAGGCACAACAACGAATACACGAGGTGCTTTCAGATTTTTACAAGAATGATCCTAATGGTTTGATAGGAAATGAAGATTGCGGACAAATGAGTGCATGGTATGTTTTGAGTGCAATGGGATTTTATCAAGTAACACCGGGTTCGGAAATTTTTATGCTAGGCACTCCTGCCTTTTCCGAAGTGAAAATCAATTTGGAGAATAAAAAAACATTCGTAATAAAATCCTCCAATCTTTCGACCAATAATTTTTATGTTTCAACAACAAACCTAAATAATAAAACACATCCTTTTTCTTCTATTGCTTATCACTCTATACTATCTGGAGGTCATCTTGATTTTATGATGGCAGGCAAACCAAACAAAGAATTAATTTACCCCAATTACTCAGATAAAGTCCTCAGAAATCCTATTCTCACGGTACCCATAATCCAGTCAGTCTCAAGGGTATTTGAAGATAGTTTAAAGATAGAATTACTTAATTATGAAGAAGGAACCAAAGTGTTTTATTATCTCAAGGAAACAGAAAATTTGACCCCCGAAATTACCAATAATTACTTATCACCTATAGAATATAAACAACCATTTTATATTTATAAAAACGAAACAATTACTGCTTATTGCCAAAAAGAAGATGGAAAAGGAAATAAACAACTCAGCAACTATAGCACCGCTCGTTTTTATAAAAGACCCAACAATTGGACCATCACTCTTAAATCAACATACAATCCACAATACACTGCAGGTGATGATAACGGAATCATAGATGGGATACATGGTGAAACCAATTGGCGAAAAGGTGAATGGCAGGGCTATCAATCACAGAATGTTGAGTGTGTAGTTGACCTACAGAAAGAAGTAACTATAAAGAAATTTAGCAGCAGTTATTTACAAGATAGCCGTTCATGGATTTTGATGCCTACAAAAGTGGAGTATTACACTTCTATTGATAATTTGAATTTTTCCTTAGCAAGTACAATAGAAAATGATATTGAAGCTGAAGATAACGAACTACGGATAAAATATTTTGAAGCAGAAATTAGCCCTCAAAAAGTAAGATTTGTAAAAGTAGTAGCTTATAATGCAGGCAAATTACCATTGTGGCACCAGGGCGCAGGAGGAGATGCTTTTATTTTTATTGATGAGATCAATATCAAATAGACTAGCTATCTTTTTTTGATTAATTCGTACAACCGCATTACATCTTCTTTTTTACATAACTCTGTTCCAGGATTCATGGTAGTGGCAGTTCCCGTTGCTACTCCAAACTGCAAAACTTCCATCCAGTTATAACCAGAAGACAAAGCCATAACCATTCCTGCCACCATACTGTCTCCTGCACCTACTGTACTCCTTCTTTTTACAGCGGGTGAAGATGAACGAAAATGAGCGTCCTTAGTTACCAACATAGCACCGGATGCACCCATTGAAATTACAACTACTTCACTTCCTCCCTGGTTAATAATTTCTTTTGCAGCATTCAATGCATCTTCCTCATGCAGTTCTTCTACACCCAATAGGTTACTCAATTCACCGAGATTTGGCTTTACCATAAATACACCTTCATTGGAAGCTTGCTTTAACGGCTCTCCAGAAGTATCTACAATCAACCTAAACCCCCTTTTTTTTGCTATGTAAGCTAGTTGCCCATAATAATCTAATGGAACACCATCCGGTAAACTGCCACTTGCAATAACATACTCTATTCCATCCGATTCCAATAATACATCCAATGTTTTTTTCCATTCATGCTCTTGAACCAACGGGCCGGGCATACCGAATCTATACTGAAGATTTGCACCACTATCCATAACGATGAGATTCTCTCTGGTGTGCCCTTCAATATCTATTATACAAGAATCAATGTTTTCAATCTGCAATAACTGCTGGAAATGCTTTCCACTGTAGCTACCTGCAAGATAGACTGCAGTTGAATGTCCTCCTAACTTTTGCAATGCTCTGGAAACATTAACTCCGCCTCCACCTGGCTCAAACTTTGGCTGCGTGCACCTCAATTTTTTATCTGGCACAATTGCAGGTACTGTAGTGGTTTTATCTATTGCTGGGTTTAAAGTAAGCGTAACAATTTTCTGCATTATAATCATTTAAAAATTTGCTCTACAGCAGCTTTGGTAAATACTATTTTGGGTAAGGAGGACATTATTTTAAGCTCATCCTGAAATGAAGATTCATTGTCAAGAAAACGAAGAACAGATTCAATAGAATTACTTTGAAACATCTTGGAAAAAATAGCATCCAAAGGATATTTATCTTTAGCCAAGATATTCAATAAAGTGGAATCGTAAAATGAAAATCGCTTTTGATAAAATTTATCTTTGAGGAAAGGATGACCATAACGCAATAGCGAATCAACAATCCTATCTGCATGCTTTTGAATAAATCTAAAAGTATAACCACTGCTTCCTTTGGTTTGCCCACCAGCAGTCCCCATATTAATCACCTTTCCATTATACTTCTCAAAAGCAATATTTGTCATTGGAATAATACCAAATTCCTCTTCAACAATTTGATAATCCCTTATTCCTAAAAAATTATTGATGTATGATTTCAAACCATCATCATACTGCTGTTTTGTGAGTAGTTCTTTTGTAAATAAAGTGTATTCAACCAAAGCCTTTTTACTTGATCTTGGAAGTACATAAACAAACGCCGCTCCATGCTCCTGACTAATTCTAAAATCCATTAGCGTAGCTTGTTCAGGCTTAAATACATCTTCACTTGTTTCTATAACGTACCCTTTGAAATGCTGCAACAAATAATACTTATTGGAAGGTATTTGCGGTGGCGAAAAAATAATACTATTGAAAACAAAGTCAGCTGTATATTTCTTTCCTCCTACTACCACAAAACCTACATTATTTTCTGTTCCAACAGAATGAATATTATCATAGCAAAAAGTAATGTTAGATTTATTTGCTGCTTGCTGAATAACATGCTGATAAAGGTCGATGCCTCTGATCATTTTGTATGAATAATGACCTAAATCAATGAGTTCAGATAGTGTATCAGAATAAAAATGAACCTTGTTCCATTGTTGGAAAACTATATGCTCAAAGAATCCGGAACCATTTTCCCAAAAGCACCATGTACGATCGTTGGCTTTTTTTGTGGATTTATCAACTACCAAAATCTGCTTATCATCAAAAGCAGGATCATTCATCATTCGCATCAAAAGGCTTAATCCCGATGCGCCTGCTCCTGCTATAATGTAGTCATAATGCATGTTTACTTTATCCCTTCTGAGTATCAATTACAACAATGATCATAACATTGTTTTTATAACAATTACAAAATTCCTTCCGGCAGCAGAAACGCCACTAGAAAATGTACGGTATCTTATATCCAAAACGTTTTCTAGCGCCACCTGAAAAACAAATGTTTTATTTACTTTATAATTCATTTTTGCATTTACGATATTCCAAGATGGCATACCATCTATTGTAGCGTACTGTAAATTATCTTCTCCACTTGGGCTATAATCGCCTAATCGTTTCCAACCATTAAACATAATATTGACCTCTGCGGCAATCTTATTGTTATCAAATCTAACAGCAGCTTTGCCAAATAGTGGGGCTATATGATCAAGCGGCACATCAGCACCATTTTGGTGGTACTCACCTTTAGTAAATGTAACATTACCATCAATAAAAAAATGTTTGTAAACATTCAAACTTGTAAATGCATTCCATCCCCAAATATCAGCCGTTGCCTTATTCTGACTAGCCATCACTCCACTTTTAACACCATTGTAATCTATACTATCCTTGCCTTGCCAAGTAAATTTATCAACTACAATTGCATCCCTCATCCAAGTATGAAAAACAGAACCTCCAATTCTTATAGCATTTGGGTTACCGCTAATAGACAAATATTTAACCACGCTCAATTCTGCATTGTAGCTATACTCAGGCTTTAAAGTTGAATTAGGCACTACCACCGAGCCCGCTTTACTATCAAACACCTTAGAAAGATCGTCAAAATTTGGTGCTCTAAAACCAGAACTCAAGACAGCTGAAACTTTCAAATTATTATCCAAAGAATACACCAAGCCAACATTTCCATTCAAAGCCAAATGTTTCTGATTAGCACTTGAAAAAGGGAACTTGGTAAGTGAAACATCTACGAATGAACTATTAAGGTTTGTATAAGTCAATCTAACGCCTTCATTCAGCGTAAATCTAGGAGAAATCTTGTAAAGATGTTGAGCATATCCTGCAACAAAACTCATAGTATTATTTCCATCAGGATACCTTGTAGTAATTGCCTTTATTGATTGATCATCTAGATTATATCCTCTTGCAGTTGATTTGAGATTATTGAGCTGCCCTTCCAATCCTATTGACAGTTCATGCTTATCCATTTTGCGTCTTGCATCCATAGTAATACCTGAAACATTTACTTTCTCAATTCGTTCGTTTCTTACTTGTTGATTTAACCTCCTATCAAATCTGCTTTCTTCTACATATTGGTGACTTGCTATGATCCTAAATTCTTGAAAAAATGCAGTAGTAACTTTTCTTTCAAACTTATAGGAACCCATATATCTTTTCTGAGGGCCATAATACCACTCAGCATAGCGAGGAAGGTTGTTTGATACTTCTGATAATCTATCAACCCGAGGAATGTCAGATGATTGTGAAACTTGTAGATTTAATAAATGAGAAATAGCAGCAGATGGCTTAAAAAGCAACTTTTGAATCACATCAATTTGGTTATACTTTGAAGGGGAAATATTAGTGCTGTTAGATTTTGAAAACACAGAATCCTTTCCATTGATTCTTTTTACATAAAAAGATTTTAATCCAAAATCAGGATAATCCTTATCCTCCTTTTTCCCAATTGTAATGTCTCCAAAATTGCTATAAGTTGCCGAAGTAAACGATGCCCAATTCTTTCCACCAATATTCAAATCAGCATGAAACATCTTCTCATCTATTGCTGAAGAATATCTCAATTGATTATTAAATTGGTATGTTGTTTTATTGCTGTTTGATAAAATTGGGTCTTTGGTAAACATATTTACAACACCACCTAATGCATCACTGCCAAATAAGGTTGAAGATGGACCATAAACCACTTCTAGCCTTTCTAATGCATTTGGATCAATAGTTATGATGTTTTGAAGATGACCACCTCTATAAATTGCATTATTCATTCTCACACCGTCCACCATCAATAAAATACGGTTTGCTTCAAATCCTCGAATGACAGGACTACCCCCACCTTGTTGACTTTTCTGCACAAAAACCTGTGATGAAGTTTCTAATAAATTAGCCATACTTGAAGTATTCAGCCTGGAAAAATCCTTAACGGCAATGACTTTCACATTCGCTGCTAATTTACGGTTGTGTTCACCAAATTTTGAACCACTAATGATCACCTCATCCAGTTCGCTTTTGGCATGCAATGTATCGAGTGCATTCTGGGAAATTCCTGCAGTCAATAAACAAAGAAGTGATAATAATGATAAAAAATGCTTTTTCATTTAGATTTATGCTATGATTATGGTTTTAGTATTTATTTTTTCTTAATTAAACTATCAGCTGGATACTTTTGCTTCATCATCAATCGAGTATCCTTTGCCCAATCAATCAAAACTTTCCTATCCACTTCAGACAACTTTGCATTTCTATGAATCAGCGTATAGGAAGATAAAGGCATTTCATCTTCTTCCACCTGATCCATTATTTCTTCAAATTTTCTGTACTGTCTTCGCAAGCTATAATTGGCAAATGAATCTATATTCAACTCAGCTTTCCCTTCCTCAATATGATCATTAAGCCACCATGCTATGGGCTGTGTATTGGCATACCAAGGGTATTGTGTATTGTTGCTATGGCAATCAGCACACGACTTAATTAATATTGCATTTACATTCTCCGGCACATTGATGGCCGTTGAAATGTATTTATCCGAAGGCGTTGTATTGATATTCTTCTCTGGCTTGAAGAATTGGATCAGTACCAGTATTACCAATAGCAACAAAAAAAATTGCTTAAAAAATTTTTTCATTTACTTACCCTTTTATTAATACATCACCTGTCATATCTGGTGGAACAGGGATGTTCATCATGGTTAAAATTGTTGGTGCCAAATCGCCCAGTTTACCACTTTTTACTTCCCCTTTCCATTCGTTATCTACAATGATGAATGGTACAGGGTTTAATGAATGCTGGGTATTTGGCGAACCATCCTCATTAATCATAAAATCTGCATTTCCATGATCTGCAATGATAAAAATAGCATAATCATTTTGTAAAGCAACACCAACAATTCTTTGTACACATCTATCTACTGTTTCCACTGCTTTTACAACAGCGTCAAAAAAACCTGTATGACCAACCATATCAGCATTTGCAAAATTTAGGCAAATAAAATCTGCTGACTTCGCTTCTATTTCTGGAATGATTGCATCAGTTATGCCATAAGCACTCATCTCCGGCTGAAGATCGTAAGTAGCCACTTTAGGAGAAGGAATCATTATTCTGCTTTCGCCTTCAAAAGGAGCTTCCCTACCGCCATTAAAGAAAAAGGTAACATGCGGATATTTCTCAGTTTCAGCAATCCGTATTTGTTTCCTATTATTTGCAGCCAATACCTCACCCAATGTATTACTCAGATTATCGGTCATGAAAACTACATGTACATTTTTGAAATTCTTATCGTATTCTGTCAAAGTCGTGTACCAGATATTCAGTTTTTTCATTCCGTAATCTGGAAAATCCTGCTGCGTAAGAACCTCTGTTATTTCTCTGCAGCGGTCTGTTCTGTAATTAAAACACATAACCACATCACCTTCTTTTATTGAAGCAACAGGTGTTCCATTTGCATCTGTTATTACTGTAGGTTTAATAAACTCATCAGTTACTCCTGCCTCATATGATTTTTGGATAGCTTCTATAAGAGATGAACTTGTTGACCCTTGTCCATTTACCATACAATCATAGGCTATTTTTACTCGTTCCCATCGCTTATCCCTGTCCATGGCATAATATCTTCCTGATACGGAGGCTATTTTGCCAACAGCATTATCCAAATGCCCTTGCAAATCCTCAATAAACCCCAAACCACTCTTTGGATCGCAATCCCTTCCATCTGTAAATGCATGAATAAAAACCTCTTTCAAACCTTCTGCTTGGCATATATCTACCATTGCCTTGAGGTGATTAATATGGCTATGTACTCCTCCATTGCTCACCAAACCGAGCAAATGCAGTGGCTTATTATTGGCTTTTGCTTCCCTGATTGTGGCTAAAAAGACTTCATTTCTGGCAAACTCACCATTTCGAACAGCTACATTAATGCGCTGCAGTTCTTGATAGACTATCCTGCCAGCTCCAATATTCAAATGTCCTACTTCACTATTACCCATTTGTCCGTCAGGCAGCCCAACTGCTTCCCCACAAGTGGTAAGTGTAGTATTAGGATATTTTTCGTACAAAGACGATACAAAAGGCACGTTAGCATTTTGTATAGCATCTGCAGATTTAATTTTACCCAAGCCCCAACCATCCATGATGATAAGGATAACACGTTTATTTTCCATTTTATAAAGCTATAGTATTAAAATGTTACTAGAAAAATGCAAATTTGGTATTATCTTTCCGTATTCTAATACTTTGGCATATTTTTAGCCATCAATAAAGCGTTTTAGTTTAAAACTAGTTTTATGAAAAAGTTATTTTTTATTTTGGTAATGTTGTTGGCATCCTTCGCCATTAAAGCTCAAGATGCAAATGGAATTATCAATGCATTAAAGGAAGCAAATGCTGAACAGGTTTCTAATTATTTTGATAAAATTCTAGATATTAAGTTTCCGGAAAAAGAAGAAATAAAAAGTATTGGCAAAAATCAGGCAGGAATTGCGCTTAAATCTTTTTTTGAGAATAACGCAATTAAGGGTTTTGATTTGTCATCTCAAAGAGAAATGGGAGGCACCATGTACCTGGCGGGTAAACTAGCAAATGGTGGCGCGGGATACAAATTGTCTATCATGATGAAATACAAAGAAGGAAAACTTCAAATAATTACGATCAGAATTAGTTAAAATTCAACTTTTAAAAACTCAACCCCGTTCACAAGACGGGGTTTCTTTTTATATATCCCAATTCAAATTTTTGGAATAAACTTTGTAACATCTACATTTGCCCTCATGTATGATTACAATAAAATGTTGGAACACTTAATAAACGAGGCTTTGGCAGAGGACATTGGTGATGGAGATCACTCAAGCACTAGTGTTATACCTTCGGAAAAAAAAGGCAAAGCAATATTAAAGATCAAACAAGACGGCATTTTAGCAGGAGTTGCTGTATCAGAAAAGATATTCAAAATGGTTGAGCCTTTGGCAATATTCAAAGCCTATAAATCCGATGGTGACAGAATGCAATATGGAGAAATAGCTTTTGATATAGAGGCTCATATACACACCATTTTGAAGTGTGAAAGACTAGTTCTAAATACCATGCAAAGAATGAGTGGAATAGCCACACTAACCAGACAATACATTGATAAAATTAAAACCTACAAAACCCGCATTCTGGATACCAGAAAAACGACTCCAAACTTTCGGTTGCTGGAGAAAGAAGCTGTAAAAATAGGAGGTGGAGAAAATCACCGATTTGGATTGTACGATATGATCATGCTAAAGGATAACCATATAGATTATGCAGGTGGCATAGAAAACGCAATTCGAAAAGCCTGGAATTACGTCGAATCAGCAAAGCCCGGGCTAAAAATTGAAGTGGAAACTAGAAGCATCGAGGATGTAAAAAAAGTGATAGAAGTTGGAACGGGAAAAGTTTTCAGGATCATGTTGGACAATTTCAAACCTTCTTTAATCGAAAAAGCCCTTGGGCTGATTGGAAATAGATTTGAAACGGAAGCAAGTGGTGGCATCAATATGGATAACATTGAAGAATACGCCAAAACCGGTGTTGATTATATAAGTATTGGTGCACTCATTCACCAGGCAAAAAGCCTGGATTTAAGTTTGAAAGCAGCTATTTAGTCAATTAATTAAATGTTATTATTAGCCTTTCTGTTGATTTAAAAAGTAAAAAAACAAGGCTACTTTTATGAAAATAATGTAGGAAAATTAAGAAAATGAGCAAAAAAAATATTCCTGATAATCGCGGATTTGTTTACAGCACAGATCCTAACTTCCGGTTTGAAGAAGAGAACAAAGAGATAAGGGATACACTTAAACCTAATGAACAAAAGCTAAAAATAAGATTGGATACCAAACAGCGGGCAGGAAAGGCTGTCACACTAGTTGATAACTTTATCGGACTTGATGATGACCTTGAAAGCCTCGGAAAGAAAATAAAAAACTTTTGTGGCACAGGAGGAAGCGTAAAAGATGGTCAAATCATTATTCAAGGCGACCAACGCGAAAAAGTATTGCAATGGTTGCTTAAAAATGAATATAAAAACACAAAGAAAATTTAGTTTCCTTCCCCTTCTAACCAACCATTACTGACCCTGAGCCAAAGAATACGCTTTCTTTCCGCCCCATGTATTTAGCAGTTCTGTAGAACATATTTTAAAGTCAGCAGACAAACGCTTGTATAATTCGATGATGTCTATTTGGGTTACAGGTTCTTCGCCAATGCTTTCATACCTGCACCTGTATTGATTTACAAGATTGGTAAATACAGATCCTTTAGGCCAAACCTGCGTTCCTCTATTACTGATGGTTACTAATTTAAAAAGGTCCTTAGTATGTTTAAGGCATTTCGCAGCTACAGCGTCAGGCTGCTCATTGGATTCAATAAACATATCAACGCCAACAATTTCTTCTACTTGGTCATCTTTGCTTATAAGCATAGGATGTTCTGCCAAATTGAAAACGGTTTGGGTTGCTTGAGCATCTGCCAACATAGGTTTTGGATTATGCATTGGCAATTTCCCGAAATTATCAATAATAGCCTGAGCAAAATCAGTCGTGTTCAATGATGCAATGTCCTTATCACCAAAATCACCTGTGTGTATTCCTTGCTCCAAAGTATAAAGCAATGCATTTTCAATATTGGCAGCATAGCTCATCAAACCTAGGTGACGCAACATAGATAGACCACTAAGCAACAAAGCTGTTGGATTGGCAATATTCTTGCCTGTAATATCCGGAGCAGTGCCATGCACTGCTTCAAAAATAGCTATATGATCACCTATATTGGCTGACGGAGCAAAACCCAAACCACCAATCAAACCGGCACAAAGGTCACTTACAATATCGCCTTGCAAATTAGTTAGAACAACCACATCAAAAAGGTCAGGACGGGTAACCAACTTCATACAGAGATCATCAATAATGATATCATCTGCTTTCAGTTCAGGATATTCTTTCGCTACTTCATAAAAGCATTCTAGAAATAAGCCATCCGTTATTTTCATGATGTTGGCCTTGTGCGCACATGTAATGCGGTGAGTGCCCTTTTTCTTAGCCATTTCAAATGCATACTTGATTACCTGCAAGCTTCCGGGCTTGGTAATAAATCTTCTGCTTAAAGCTACATCATGGGTAAGCATATGCTCTATTCCTCCATAAGTATCTTCTATATTTTCTCTTACTATCGTAATGTCAATAGGAATACCCGCTTTGGAGAATACCGTATCTACTCCATGAAGTGTCTGAAAAACCCTCTTGTTCGCATAGGTATTCCAGGTTTTTCTAGCCGTCACGTTTACGCTTTTCACCCCTTTCCCTTTGGGGGTTTCCATAGGGCCTTTAAACAATATGCCCAATCTTTCGATAGCTTCCTGCGCTTCAGGGGTCATGCCATTGCTGTAGCCTTTGTCAAATACCCACTTCCCCATATCAACAAACTCATATTCCAAAGGAACATTTGCGGATTTAAATAAATTTAATACAACTTCCATTATCTCGGGACCTATACCATCACCTTTAGCTACCGCAACCTTTGTCATACCTATAAAATTTGCGGCAAAGGTAAGGGGAGAACGCCTTTGGCTTTGGTTAAGTTTGATAAATTTGTTTGAAGATTATCAGGAGATAAAAAACATCAAAAGTGTCGATTTTAACCTAGCATTAGCCTGATCTTCAAAACGACAACATAATTTGATTATAGATTTATCTACTTTTACCGAAAATTACCTGGTGCATGGTAACTAGAATATCTGAAGGGGTTGAAGTGAGTGTAGAAACCTTTTACCAGCCGGAATACAGCAATCCGGTCAACAGCGAATTTATGTTCGCTTATAGGATTACTATTGAAAATCACAACAACTTTCCAGTGAAGTTAAAAAAAAGGGAGTGGCATATTTTTGATAGTAATGGCGAGTTCAGAGAAGTTGAGGGTGAAGGCGTTGTAGGTCAGCAACCTTTATTGAAAACTGGCCAACAGTTTCAATACGTAAGTGGCTGTAACCTTAGAACTGAAATGGGCAAAATGCACGGAAAATATTTCATGGAAAATCTGAACAATAAAGAAACGTTCGAAGTCAATATCCCAACTTTTGAAATGGTTGCTCCTTATAAAATGAATTGATTTTCTATCTATACCTATTTGATTAATCCCAATTGATATTTCCTTAAAGTAATCGCCTAAAAGTCAACTTAAGGCTTATACTTTGCTTCTTCAAAAATAGTTTTTGAACTGGTTTGCATCAGCATCTTCAAAGTTGTTTTGTCATGCTTTTCCATCCATTTTTTTACGATCTGCCAACCAACAAATTGGCCAATAGCACCTGGAGATTCTTTACCAAAAGCTTGAGTCATTGGTGCATCATTCATATAATCTCTGGTTGTACTCGGATCATTTGAAAATAGTAGGTCATCCTTTACAAAATAGCTCCATATCGTTCTTTCATTTTCATAACACCCTTCCAATTGTAGCTTTGAATAGCCGGTTTTTAACGTATCGGCTGTTTCAGGCATCAGCTGATCCAAAATATATAACCGCTTTCCAGATTCCACCATTTGCCCTATCAAATTCTGTCCAACACTATTATCAGGATACAAATCATCTACGACTGACTTTATGCAATTAACCGGTATGTATTCTTTTGAAAATCTTCTGGAGATATAACCCGGGTACATCTCCTGAAAAGCCAATGTACCATAATATGAATAATTTTTGCCCATATACATTTGAAGTCCAACTGCCAACGCATCTGAGGTGACCACATTGCCATAACTGTTTAATGGACCAATAAATGTGATTAGTTTTGTAGGCAGCTTATAGTCAGGGAAATAATACTTTACAAACTGCATTCCCCTTTTTACTTCTGCTAACACCAAATCAAATGATGCGAAAACCTTATCTGAAGTATCTTTCATTGACCGATATGATCTAATAAATGATGCAATATTATCATCTACTACTTGTAGACTATCGGGATGGTGAGGCAATGCCATAATATTATAAACAAAATCCTGAAGAAAACGAGGATATTTTCTGCTTAACAATGGAAGCATCGTATCTACATGATTGGTGTCAATTGCAAATAAATCTTTATCAAACCTTTGCACTTCCAAATCAACAATTATATTGGAAACGTTAGGAATGTTTCTGCTTTTACACCCTGCCAAAGTGATGAAGAACAACAAAGAAAAAAGAACTCTCATCATTGAATATTTTGAGTGGCAAATTACAATAAGGCATGAACTTTATGTTGTTAAACTATAAATCGTGAAATTCGCAAAATGAAAATCGTTCTAGCACAACAAAACTACCACATCGGAAATTTCGAGGAAAACACTCAAAAGATCATTTCTGCCATTGAAGAAGCAAAGCAAATGAATGCGGACCTGGTCGTGTTTAGCGAATTATGTGTGTGTGGTTATCCACCAAGAGATTTTCTTGAGTTCAACGATTTTATTAAAAAATCTTATGACGCAATCGACGAAATAAAATTACATGCTGATACTATAGGCGTAATAATTGGAGCTCCTGCTAAAAACCTATCTACCATTGGAAAGGATTTGTTTAATGCGGCATTTCTATTGCACGAAAAAGAAATAAAAGGCGAAGTTCACAAAAGCTTGTTGCCAACCTATGACGTGTTTGATGAATACCGCTACTTTGAGCCTGCTTTTATTTGGGATGTGTTGACATTTAAAGGTAAAAAGCTGGCGATCACTATTTGCGAAGACATTTGGGATATTGAGGAAAACGCTTTGTACAGAGTTTGCCCGATGGATAATCTAATGAAGCATTCACCTGATGTTATGATCAACTTAAGCGCTTCCCCTTTTGATTATATACATGAAGCTGAAAGGAAATCTGTGATTAAAGCCAATGTACTGAAGTATAAACTTCCAATGATTTATTGTAACTGTGTAGGTAGTCAGACAGAAATTGTTTTTGATGGTGGTTCTCTGGTTTTTGATAAAAATGGTAAATTATGCAAAAGGTTACCATCTTTTAAAGAAGCAATTGTAGCAATAACGCTGAATAATGATGGGACAATTATTGAAAGCGAAATAGATACCATCACACCTATAGCAACCATTAAACCAAACCCTGCATTATTCGACCCCAAATTAAACATTGAAGGCATTTACAAAGCCATCGTTACTGGTATCAAAGATTACTTTGAAAAAATGGGATTTACGAAAGCTATACTTGGCTCATCCGGGGGCATTGACAGTGCAGTAACCCTTGCACTTGCATGTGATGCACTAGGTCCGGAAAATGTGAGGGCTATTCTGATGCCTTCACCATATAGCACAATACACTCCGTAGATGATGCGGTAAAATTGAGCCAAACACTTCAAAACCCATACGACATTATACGGATCAATGAAGTTTATGATAGTTTCCTTTCTACATTGAAACCCATTTTTATGAACCTCCCGTTTAGCCTTGCAGAAGAAAATATTCAAAGTCGAACAAGAGGCAATTTGCTCATGAGTATCGCAAACAAATTTGGATATATTTTATTAAATACTTCCAACAAAAGTGAGCTGGCTACAGGATATGGAACGTTGTATGGAGATATGGCAGGAGGCATGGGCATTTTAGGAGACTGCTATAAACAACAGGTTTATGCTTTGGCTAATTTTATCAACAGAAACAAAGAAATTATTCCAAACAATATTATCATCAAAGCACCAAGTGCAGAGTTGAGACCGGACCAAAAAGATGCGGATAGTCTTCCGGAATACGACATCCTTGACCAAATTTTGTATCAGTATATCGAAAGAAGAAAAGGTCCGGATGAAATAAAAACTATGGGATTTGAACCAACCCTGGTTGATAGAATTCTAAAACTTGTCAATACAAACGAATACAAACGAAACCAGTTTTGCCCAATTATCAGGGTGAGCCCAAAAGCATTTGGAGTAGGAAGACGATTGCCTATAGTAGCAAAATATTTATATTGAAATCATAGGTCATCATTGTGCAAATACAAGAGCGGCACATGGGTATGAAAAGCCAATTTTTTCGTGTGCCTTTCTTTAAATATCCCAGCAAAAAATCCATGCTTCTTAGGGATGGCAATAACAAGATCTATATTGTTCTTGTCTACATATTCATTTATGCCATCAACAAAATTGTCATTATTGATTAGGTGAAAAGTAGGACTATAATCTTTCAGCATTGCGTGTAGCAATTCTTGCTGATAAATCTTCTCTGAAAACAACTCAGATTGATTTTCATAAATATTAACAACATGCAATGATGCCTTTGTTACTTCCAGAATATTCCTGATATAATTAGCAGGCGTAGATTCGACAACTTTCTTTAAATCAGTAGCAAGCATCACATTTTTTATCGAAGAAAACGAATTATCATGTGGCACAATTATTACCGGCACTTTTGTATGAGTCATTACATTAATGGCAGTACTCCCTATCAATACTTCCTCAAATTTTGAGGTTCCTGATACTCCCATTACTATCAAGTCTGCTTGGTTACTATCGCAAATAGCTGCAATGTCACTTGACAAGATACCATATTCCGTTTTTGTTTCTATCACTAATCCATCAGGGCAACTAACTTTAAGGTCGTTGCAGAAGGTAACCATTCCATCCTCACTTATTTTCTTTATAACATCAATATCAACATAAGGAATGGCTGGC
Source organism: Segetibacter sp. (assembly GCA_031424295.1). Classification (GTDB taxonomy): domain Bacteria; phylum Bacteroidota; class Bacteroidia; order Chitinophagales; family Chitinophagaceae; genus Segetibacter. Next base: position 28,370 of record JANPHE010000326.1, read on the forward strand.
ATAGTAGGCTCAGAAACAACCGGTGGCGCCTCATATGCATTATATAAAATGATTTTAGATGCTCCTATTTGAGTTGCTAAGGTTAGCGAATATTTAGCAGCATTTTTGGCAGCGGCAGAATAATCAGTTGGAACAAGAATTATTTTCATAAAAATCAGTTAGAATAACATAAAAGTAGTGCACCCAATTGTAAGCACAAACTAAATTTATTTTGAATGCCAATTTGTACAAAATAAGGTCAAATTCAAAAATACTTTTCCCAAAGCAGCTATCATTACAAGTTTTTGTCTTAATTTAGGGTAATCCTTTAAATAACTTCATGACAGAAGAATTTATTATTGCCGGTTGTTTGAACAATGACCCCTCAGCCCAGCGGGAATTGTATAACAGGTTCAGCCCTAAAATGCTGTCTGTTTGTTATCGTTTTGGCCAAAGCAGAGAAGATGCAGAAGACATGCTTCAAGAAGGTTTTATCAAAGTGTTTACTCAAATACATACTTTTCAAAATAAAGGTGCGTTTGAAGGTTGGATAAGGAGGATTATTGTTCATACTTGTATCAACTTCCTAAAAAAATATAAAAAGTTTAATGAAAGTGTAGATATCGAAATAGCCGGATTTGTGCATGTAAAAGAAGAAACAATGCCTTCCATTATGCAAGCGAAACAAGTAGTTGAATGCATTAGGTTATTACCAATTGGCTACAGAACAGTACTGAATTTATATGCTATTGAAGGATATAGCCATCGGGAGATTGCTAATATGTTGGACATTGAGGAAAGTACAAGCAGAAGTCAATATACACGTGCCAAAGTGATGCTCGAAAATGTTTTGGTAAAGAAAAAGATTCTGGAAAAACCGAAAACGAATCAATTTGGTTTTTTAGCAACAATTAAGAAGTGATAAATGATGTTTAGTTAAATGGAATACAATTTTAATAATAACGAATTCGAAGAATTTCTACACAACCAACTTAGGAATCATCGAATGTATCCTGCAGATAATGTTTGGAGGAATATCCATAAAAAGCTGCACGGCGATACAAGATGGCCAGCACTTACAATTGGAGCATTAGCTATTTTAAGTGTTACTGTTTTTATTTGCTTTTATTTTAGCCCAAGTCCTGATTTATTTAATTTAAAACCTATTACCGCTACAATTCTTTCTAAATCAAACGCTGCTCAAATTAACCCTGCAAATACCTTACCTCCTAATACAAATATTGGCATAAGTTCAATACAAAACTATTCAACAGCATCTTTTACAAAAAACAACAACGCCATAATAGAAGCAGGCATCCCCAACATTGGGTACGATTTGCAATCTAATGAAATCGATCCTTTCATTTCTAATGATGAAAATGTTAGTGAAAAAACAATTTCAGAAAGTACCATTTCAATTTCTAATATTCAATCTCCAATTTCTTTTTCAACATTTAGCGGAAGTAAAATACCCTTTTTAAAGTCTCCTTTATCATTATTGCAAAGTGGTATGCTAAATAAAAAGTTGGTTGAGCCGTCTGAGAAAATTTTAGCAGAGGCTGATACAAAAAAGCAGTTATCATTGATTGAGAAATATAAAGTAAGCAGGTCGAAAAAAAGCAAATGGAGCCTACAGGTATATGTTGCCCCATCTATCAGCTATCGCCAGATGTATGAAGATGGAAGTTTACAAAAAGAAAATGTAGATGGTCCTGTTGCATTAAATTATGTAGCTGATGTAAATAATATTGTAAGGCATAAACCAGGAACAGGCATTGAAGCTGGTCTAAGCTTTCAATATGCAATAGCAAAAAAATTAAGATTTAAATTAGGCTTGCAATTCAACATTAGGCAGTACAGTATAGAAGCATACAGATCAAGTTCTGAAGTAGCTGACATTGCATTATCAAATGGCAATCAGTTAGACACAATAAGTACAATTGCAATGTACCGAACAAATAATGGATTATATTCTACGGACCTCTTAAACAGGTATTATCAAATCTCCATTCCCTTAGGCTTAGAATATCAAATACTTGGCAATTCAAAAATCCAATGGAACATTGCTGGAAGTTTGCAACCAACCTACCTCGTCAATAGAAATGCCTACCTGATCTCAACTAATTTTAAAAATTACACAGAGAGTCCTGAAATGGTTCGCAGGTGGAACCTGAATAGTACGCTTGAAACTTTTGTTAGCTTTAAATCCGGAGGCTTAAAATGGCAGGTGGGACCACAGGTACGCTATCAGCCTTACTCGACTTTTATTCGCCAATACTCGATAAAGGAACATTTATTAGATTATGGTGTAAAAGTTGGTGTATCTACCGGTTTGTAGTGTAGGTGTTCATTTTCCCTATTACATTTTTTCTATTCTTAACAGCCTTCCATTATTTTTGGTCGTTTTGAACTTGTATTTTTGTACAATGAAACAGTATGCAATTGTCTTAGCATTGATTTCCGCTTTTTATTTTTCATGCAAATCCAAAGTCCCTGTAAATGAAAAAATAGCGATAGTTGATACCACTAAATTCTTTCAGGTGTCGCAGTACATAAAAAGCCAAATAGATGAAGTGAATAAAGTTCCTTACTACATTTACAAATTGGATATAGTAAACGGTAAACAGGATTCTTCTGCTATCAATAATAACACATTTGTTCAATTGGCTTCTCAATTTCTTAAGCCTGATATTAATGATGAAAGGTT
>JANPHE010000327.1:0-2300 GCA_031424295.1 Segetibacter sp.
GCTACTGATATTAATGCAAATATATATTGTGGAACTACAACCCATATGAAACTATTGAAGAACTAAATGAGCAAGATGCAATTCTATTGAAAAAGGCCCGTGAAGTGACAAAAAATGCATATGCCCCATATTCAAAATTTTATGTTGGGGCTATAGCTAAACTAAATAATGGCGAATTATTAGAAGGCACCAATCAGGAGAATGCAAGTTACCCGGTAGGTATTTGCGCAGAAAGAGCTTTACTTTCAACTGCGGCCTCTTTATTTCCTAATGTTCCAATTGACACACTTGCTATCAGTTATTTTAATGAAAAAGGCGACAGCAGTAATCCCATATCTCCTTGTGGTATGTGCAGACAAGTATTATTGGAATATGAAGGAAGAGTAAATCAATCGATGAGGATAATCCTTGGGGGTCAAAGTGGTAAGGTTTATATAGTAGAGAAAGCCGGCATGTTGCTTCCGTTAAGTTTTACTTCAAAGGATTTGCTTACATAATTGCTTTTCGTAAACCTGCCTATTCCTCTAAAAAACGCATCTACCCCATTAATTTGGAAATACTTTTATAAAGAAACTCACTATAATATAATCCGTAACCAAGCTTTACAATCTACATTATTGTTGTTTTGGTTTTGACCTCATCAGGATCATCACCAATCTCAGGTTCTTCCCATGGGTCATTTTCATCATCATCATCTTCATCAGGTTCTTCAGGCGAAATGCCTGGGTTTTCTTTTGGTAATTTTTCAGGTTCAGCTTCTGGATTTTCATCTGGTTTGCCCGGATTCTCTTTGGTACCCGTTAAAGTTAATCCTAAAAAGCATGTTTCGGATTGGTCTGATTTTATATCGAGCATTTCCATATAATCACTTTTGAATTGAAGTATAAATATAGGTATAGAAATTCAAAAGAATAATGATTATTATCATAAAATTGCAGAAATACCGACTCGTTGCTTTTTATGTTTGGGATGCTCGGCTTCATTTACCATAAAGTGCGCCAGATCTCCAGTTAAAATATGGAAGTTATTAGGCTGAGGGAGAAATGTGTCACTCACCACATACCTTCCTTCTCCGTCACCCTCCTTAATGTCTGGAGAGCATACAAATGTCCAGTCCAACATTGAATTTTGCATCGAAAGAAATGCATGCTTATGCTCCATTCCAACACTTATATACTCCTTAGGATAATCTGGGGTATCCATAATAAATTTACCATCATCGGTACTTAACAATCCCAAACCACCAACCGAAATCAATTTTCGAACACCAAATTTTTGCATTTGGGCTACAATCTTTTTCATACCCAAGCTTCGTGTTTTGTCGTCACCAGCTAAGGATCCACCCAAAGCTGAAATAACGGCATCAGCTCCTTTGATTGCATCTCCTACCTCCTGTTCGTCAAAAACAGAACCCACTATAGCCTCTAACCTATCATTTCGAATGTCTTCATCTATAAGGTCAATCACATTTCTTCCAAAAGCCCTTACGGTATGACCTTTGGCCAAAGCATAATTGACAACCCTTTTCCCAACTTGTCCTGATGCACCGAAAACTGTAATAATCAAGATTGTTTTGTTTTTGATGAATAATTAAATAAAAGTCTTACGCAAGAATAATTGGTAAATTAATCACTCCCTCCAGAAAATAATATTGGCAACGAAAAGCGTATTCCATTTTGGTTTCCAATATCATCATTGAAAGACCTTACATACTCAACTCTGATAATTTTTAAAATATTCTCTAAGCCAACAAATACTTCTCCATAATTATTTCCACTCTTTAGGTGAAGTAAGTTTGTTCCAGTAACCATGAACCAATTCAATTTTTTGAAAAAAGGAATCTTATTGGTTAGCAATCCGTTTAAATGATATTCTACATGTGCGGTTGCATAGAACTTCTCAGTATTGCTGAATGAATAATAAGGCATTAGCTGGAATACATTTGAAAAATCGGTTACCAAAGTCATTTGATTGCCCGTAAAATGTTGGAAATCGGGCAAAAACGCGGCCTTATTGTTTAAAAATCCTCCTGCGGCAAAACGATAATTTAAGGCTCCGGCTAGTTTTAGGTTCAGGTTATCATTTATTTGAAAACGCCATTTACTGAAATTTACATCACTTCCAAAAATCTTATTGATTCCATTGGTGAATGTAAGATTAAAAGTTGGGTATTTAGATCCTATGCTGAACTTTGCCGAAGGTAATTCTACGTATTTTGTACCCGGTTGCCACCGAAGATTTACAGTTGTAACGAATGCCTGGTGAGGTGCAAGTGAAATGTTGGGAGTAAATTCTCTATC
>JANPHE010000328.1:0-38186 GCA_031424295.1 Segetibacter sp.
CTCCATTTTCATAACAGTCGAAAGCGGAATGCTTTCTCCCCGGCTATTCCTTACATACATTTTGTCAATATCGAGCGGCTGGTCTCTTTCACTTCTTTCTACTTGGCCAATTACCTGGTATTGTTTTCCATTCATCAGAAAGTAAGCCATTCGTCTGCCACTAAATCCGGCCTGAACTACGCTTGCTATATCAGTAGTGGACAAGCCGAGGTCTTTTGCTTTTAAGCGATCAATTGTGAGTTCCAACTCAGGCCTGTTGAACTTGAGATTTACATCAACATTTTGAAAAGTTTTATCTTTTCTCGCTTCTTCCAAAAACTTTGGCAATACATCTTTCACTTTTGCAAAATCCAGATTTTGAATAATGAACTGAACAGGCAACGAACCCCTGGACCCCAAACCAACAGAAATGGTTTGCTCTTGGATTGTAAAAATTCTGGCATCATTGAATCGCTTCAATTTTTTGTTTAGGTCATTGGCTATTTCATCTTGTGTTCTTGTTCTTTCATTGGGTTGCACCAATGCTATACGACCACTCGCTGTGTTGCTACCTGTGCCGCCAAACCCCGGCGTAGCAGCAAAAGTGAAATCTCTTTCGGGCACAGAATCGGATAGATAGGAAGTTACTTTTTCAGCTACATTTCTTGTAAAATTAAAACTTGAACCTTCTGGTGTTGTCATGCTAATTCGTACGCTGCTTTTGTCTTCCATGGGAGCTAACTCGCTGGGTATTGTATTGTAAAGCAGATAAATGAGGACGCAACATGCCCCAACGATCACCCATGCCATCCACCGTACATTCAAAAAGTTTCGAAGCATATGGCGATAACCACTTTCCATTTTTTTAAAGAAGGGCTCGGTACGCTCATAAAATTTTCCATGCCCTTTTTTTCGTGTCAGTACAACATTGAGGACAGGTGTGATGGTGAGCGATACAAAAGCGGAAATGAGTACAGCAGTAGCCACCACAACCCCAAATTCTCGAAACAAACTGCCGGTAAAGCCTTGTAAAAAAATAACCGGCAGAAATACTACAGCCAGTGTAATAGAAGTAGAAATGACTGCAAAGAAAATTTCCCTACTGCCTTCTAAAGCAGCCCTTTTAATGGATAACCCTTCTTCCATTTTACGAAAAATATTTTCGGTGACTACAATGCCATCATCTACTACCAAACCCGTAGCTAAAACGATAGCCAGCAAGGTGAGTACATTAATAGAAAAACCTGCCAGATACATAATAAAGAAGGTGGCAATCAGTGATATGGGGATATCTATCAGCGGACGAATGGCTATCAACCAATTTCTAAAAAAGAAAAAGATAACCAGCACAACCAACGAAAAAGAAATGATTAAGGTTTCCTTTACTTCATTCAGTGATTGCCTTACATTTCTGGTATTGTCAATTAGTACCCGGTACTGTATATCGGATTTACTTGCCTTTTGGATGTCTTCCAGTCTTTTATAAAATTCATTGGCAATACTGATATAATTGGCACCCGGTTGAGGGGTAATAGCAAGTCCAACTGCAAACACTCCATTGTATTTCCAGCTTTGTTCCAGGTTTTCTGCGCTCAATTCTATTTTGGCTATATCGCCCAACCGTACTATTCCAGAAGCATCTGCTCTGATCACTAGGTCTTTGAACTGTTGTTCGGTTGTTAGCCTTCCTAAGGTTCGGATTACCAGTTCGCTACTATTGCCATAAATTTTTCCCGCAGGTATTTCTACATTTTCTTTGTCCAATGCGCTTTGAATATCAGGGAAAGCAATGTTATACATGCTCATTTTATCCGGTTGAAACCAAAGCCGCATGGCAAATCTTTTTTGACCAAAAATGTTTACAGCACTTACTTCGTTTATGGTTTGAAATTGTTGCTGCAATACATTTTCTGCATAATCACTCAATTCTAATAATCCTTTTGAACGGCTTTGAATAGCCAATAAAATAATGAAGTCGCCATTGGCATCTGCTTTGCTTACAACCGGGGGTGCATCTATGTCTTGTGGTAAATTTCTAATGGCCTGACTTACTTTGTCGCGTACATCGTTGGTAGCAGTTTCCAAATCTACATCCAGGTTAAACTCTACAGTTATCCTGCTCGACCCCAAAGAACTGGAAGAAGTGATGCTGCGAATGCCTTGAATTCCATTGACCTGTTTTTCGAGCGGTTCAGTTATCTGGCTTTCTACCACCTCTGCGTTGGCACCTGTATAGTTGGTGGTAACGGTTACATTGGGAGGATCGATGGCGGGATATTCCCTTACTGCAAGAAAAGTAAAACCGACTACTCCAAATACAATAATGGCTATGTTCATCACAGTAGCCAGTACCGGTCTTCTCAATGATAATTCAGAAATATTCATTAGGGTGATTCTCTTACTGCTACTAAAATTATTGTGTTAATGCTTCCAATGTCTTCACTGTTCTTACTTTAACAGGCGTATTGGGTCGGGCAAACAATACGCCACTCACAACTATACTGTCGCCTGCTGCTATTCCTTTTATGATTTCTACATTGCCTGCTAGTCTAATGCCGGTTTCTACTTTTACATAGTTAGCCTTTCCCTCTTTTACTACTACCAATATCTTATCCTTATCCTCAGGAATGATAGCACTGCTAGGCACAAGCACGCTTTTTTTATCGTTTCCATCATTGATATACACTTTTACAAATGAGCCTGGTGTAGCGTTGTTGTTTTGTAATAGTGCCCTCACCAGCAAACTTCTGGTACTGGTATTTGCCTGTGGCTCCGTGGCCAATATGATGGCCCTAGTTTGTTGTTTGTTGACACCAGCGATCTCTACAGTTACCGTACTCCCTTTTTTTATAGTATTGGCATATTCTTCTGGTATGGTAAAGTCAACTTTTAATTGATCCACATTGTGAAAAGTAGCCAACACATCTGCAGGGGTTACATAGGCACCGGGGCTTGCTTTTCTCAAACCAACTACACCACTGAATGGAGCTTTAATGATGGTTTTAGCCATTTGTGTGTTCAGTATATAAATATCTGCTTTTAGGCTGTTTACCTGGTTAATGGCTATATCATAATCCGCCTGGTTAAGCCCGCCAATGGCTAACAGTTTTTTGTAGCGTTGTTCTGTAGTATTGGCAAGGTCTAGTTGTACATTTAGTTTTCCGAGCTGTGCCTGTAGGTCTGCATCGTTTATCCGGGCTATAATGGTGCCTTTTTGTACCCGCACACCTTCCGGAATGTTCAGGTAAACAAGCCTGCCATTGATTTCTGATTTTAATTCTGTGGTTTCGGATGCTATAACTGAGCCGCTTGCCTCAATAGTGTTGGAGGTGACTTGAGGTGAAGCGATCAGTACATCTACAATGACAGGTCCGGCAGACGTATCTTTTCCTTTTTTCTCTTCCTTTTTCTCTTTGCATGCAGCAGCAAACAAGCAAATCAACAGTAAATAATAGGTCAATTTCATTTGTAGGAATATCTTAAGTTTCTGCAATTATTTTAAGGCTTGTTAAGGGTAAAAATAATTGTATTTCACAAGGAAGCGCTGCAAAACTTATAAGTTTTAAAATAATTTTGCCATTCAAATCAATAATTTAATTCAAACTATAGATCTATTGAGATTATAAATAAGCGGTATGATCAAGATATTTTAAAGGATAAATAAAAAGGGCTGTCCTTTTGAGACAGCCCTTTAAGCTATGAAAATTGTATGTTTAATTATTGCTTTACACTATCAGCTGCTGCTTTTTTCTTGTCTTTTGATTTGCCAATTAAAAAACCACCTGCTGCACCGGCAAGTCCGCCTATTATGGCTCCGGTACCTTTTTTCTTACTGATGATAGCCCCTGCAACTGCACCAGTTACTCCACCAATGATTGCTCCTTTGGTAGCACCAGACATTCCTGTTTTTTCAGGCTCTTTTGTAGTAGTTGTGGTAGTTGTTGTTCCTGTACCTGTTCCTACTGTAGTGCCAGTTCCTGTAGTGGTCGTAGTTCCTGTACCTGAAGTGGTAGTTGTAGTGCCTGTTGATGTACTTGTTGTTGTGGTCGTAGAAGCTTTTACAGGTGCTTTGGTAGGTACGTATTTTACGATTGTTTTTACTGTAGGTTTTGGTGGTGCCGGTGCGTTGGGATCTACCTTTACATATTGATCGCCGGTACTTGTTACGATGGTGTCATTTAAGCCATTGGTATTGATTGTCTGGCTTTGATCCAAAGCACTTCTGTTGGAATCTACAGCATCCGTTGTGGTAGCGTCAGGTTTGTTGCCGTTACAAGCTGCCAAAGCTGCGATCATAACAATTGCAAATAATTTCTTTTTCATAAAATTCTGTTTTAGTTACTTTTTTTAAATTCTAATTGTTTTACTCAAACTTGTAAGAGAAAACTATGCCATATTTTCTGCAAATGTATAAAAAAGATAAATTTAATTAGCAATGAGGTAGTTGGAAACGCACTTTTAGGCATTAAATAACAATATTAATAATATTATATTGTTATTTAATTAGCGTTTTAAAGCTCAATGTCTGTTAGTGTTGTAGGATCTGGAGGAGCTATTATAAATTTATTGTGCGCTATTTTTCTTCACTCATCTTGTTTTAACTGCGCTCATAAACAAATAAAGCAAACGCTATTGTATTTCAATTGAAATTTGCATAAAGCATTTAATTTTATACATGCATCGTAAAAAAATTTACTGGGCTTGTCAGTTGGCAGGGTGGTTTGGAATGGTAACAATTGAAACAGTTAATTTTACATTTTTTATTGTTGGTCATTTTGATAAGCAAATATTTTGGGGACATGTTTATAATGCATTAACCGGTATCGGCTTGACCCATTTATTGCGTTATTTCCTAAACAAAACGCAATTTATTTCGCGTAAAAAAACCAGTATTTGGTTTAGTGCCGTACTTTCTACTTTTGTCATTTCAGGAATACTTATGATTTCTAGTTTAGTTCCGGAATTTTTTCAGAAGGGCTTAGTGCCATTATTAAAGCAATTGCCCCCAATATATATAGTTGGGTTAATTATGAATTGGATGCGGTATGTTGGCGTATGGGTGATTATTTATTTTATGTATAAAATTCTGCAGCAAAATAATGCCATTCTGCAAGAAAAACTGACCCTGGAAAACCTAGCCAAAACAACAGAGCTGGAACTTTTGAAACTACAACTTAATCCACACTTTTTATTCAATGCGCTTAACAGTATTAAAGCACTTGTAATCATCAATCCTGAGCAGTGTCGAGATGCCATCGTAAAGCTGAGTGAGTTGTTAAGGTTTACACTTCAGTACGGAAGGGAAAGACTAATACCACTGAAAGATGAAATGGCAGAGGTGAAAAAATACTTAGAACTAGAGCAAATGCGCTTTGGTAATCGTTTGATGGTTAATTATGAAGTAGACGAGAATACAATCAGCCAAACTATTCCCCCTGCTGTACTGCTAACCCTTGCAGAAAATGCAGTAAAACATGGAACAGCCAAGCAGATAAATGAAAGCAATATAACAGTGGCGGCGTCTATACATAATGATCATCTGCTTGTAGAAGTGAAAAATGAAGGGCATTATGACGGGCAACATATAACTGGAATAGGCTTAAAGCACATTCAAAAAAGACTGGATGAAGTTTATCATCAAAATGCACAATTTACTATTCAACAGGTTGGTGAACATGTAACAGCAACCATTAAAATACCATTGTCATGACCATTAAAACATTTCTGATAGACGATGAACCCCTTGCGTTAGAAGAATTAACTCTTATGCTTGCAAAGCATCCAACAATTGAAGTAATAGGAAGCGCTACTAATGTAATTGAAGCTATTGCAACAATCAATCTGCTAAAACCTGATCTTATTTTTCTAGATATTAATATGCCGGGCAAATCGGGCTTTGAGTTATTACAAGAGTTAGAAGAAGCACCTCATGTAATATTTGTTACTGCCTACGATCAGTTTGCTATCAAAGCTTTCGAAGTAAATGCCCTGGATTATATTCTGAAGCCTATAAATAAAGACAGGCTTGCTGATGCCATCAACAAAATAAAGAAGCAGGAAAGCCTTTTGAAAGCCAAAGAAGAAAAGTTGAGTATAGACAAGCGCATTTTTATAAAGGATGGAGACAAATGTTTTTTTATTCCGCTTTCAGAAGTCTTTCTCATTGAAAGCGTAGGAAACTATGCAAGAGTATATTATGGAAATAAAAAACCATTGCTGCACAAATCACTAAATTACTTGGAAGAAAAACTACCGGATACCCATTTCTTTAGGGCAGGCAGACAACACATCATCAATATTTATTTCATCAAAAATATCCACCCATTTTTCAATAATACGCTTCAGGTAGAAATGCAAAATGGTGAAAAGATTGACATCAGCCAGCGTCAGTCAGTTCGGTTCAAAGAAATTATGGGTGTATGAAAAGTATTGTATTAATCATCCTGCTTTTTCAATCACTCATCACTCCTTTTCCGCAATGATGTAAATAACATTTAAAAGATGCTATTCTCTTTTCATTTTTGTTTTATAAATCAAGAGAAAATGAAAAAAACTACAGTTTTAAAAATCATTATTATCGTTTTGATTGTCGCAATGGTAGGAGCATGGAAGGATTTCAAAAGAGGATTTGTAGATGCTGTTTATGAAGGTAAAATCAAACATTCATCTATAATTACCAATCCTACAGGCGATAATACATTCGACATAGGGGCTGTTCATTCCAACTTATTATTTAACTTTTAATTGAACGTATGAAAAATATAAAATGGCATAAACAAGATGAAAAGGAACTACTAATGACAGGTGATCAGGTATTGATAGACTTGAAGGTTAATCTGGTTAAAGACTCAATTTGTATAATCCAGAATATTGAATATACCCTCAGGAGAAAAGGAATGTGGCAACACAATTATTTTATGTTTCATCAGGATAAGCAATTGCTTAAAATGGTTTTCAATTTTTGGGGCAATAAAGGTAAGGTTCATTTTAATGATGGCACTTTCATTGACTGCGATTTGCAAACATCTGACGGCCTGAAGATTCGCTTTTTAAATAATGAACAGGAAATTTTATCTTATAAATCTATCGGAAAAGCAAAAGATCGTGAAACGATTTTTCATATTGGAATCGCATTTGTAGATGCTGAAAAGCTATTGTTTCTGGCAGCTATTGGAAAATACATTTTCTCCATTATGTACTATGAATGTGTTGACGATGTCGCATCAAATCTTTTACTTTTAACCGCATAATAAAAATTTAACCATGAAAAAAATTATCCTCCCCTTTTTACTATCCTTTTTTATTATTACCGCTTTTTCTCAGGAAAAAGAAACTGTGTGGCAAAAACAACAAACCGAAAGTTATCCCGGAAAACAAGATGATATTTGTTTTACCGATGCACAAAATGGCTGGTATTGTAATGGACAAGGTAAAATATACAGAACCCGTAATAGCGGAGAAACGTGGGACAAGGTTTATGAACAAAAGGGTACTTTTTTTCGCTGTATTGCTTTTATAGATTCCCTAAAAGGATTTGCCGGCAATGTAGGTACAGATTATTTTCCCAATGTGATGGATACTATACCGCTATACAAAACCTTAGACGGCGGCAAAACATGGCAGCCTGTAGCCTATAAAGGTCCTTATGTGAAAGGGCTGTGTGCTATCGATATCGTAAAAGAACAGTTTATAGACCGTGGAAACATCAGCTACAAGTATCATATTTATGGCGTGGGTAGAGTGGGTACACCGGCTAATATGATGGTTTCTCACGATGATGGAAATACATTCACAGCACAAAGTATGAACAGCGATTGCAAAATGCTCTTTGACATTAAAATGTTTACTAAGAAAGAAGGCTTTGTATGTGCAGCAAGCAGTGATGATATTTCAGAGTCCAATGCCATGATTTTATATACCAAAGACGGCGGTTTAACTTGGGAAAAGAAGTATCAATCTGAACGCCTTTTTGAAACAACATGGAAGGTTTCTTTCCCATCCAGAAAAATAGGCTATGTAACCATACAATCTTACAATCCGGATACCACAGTAAAACAACAACGAATAGCCAAAACAACCGACGGCGGGCAAACGTGGATAGAAATGGATCTTTGCAAAGATGCTGCTGCCCGTGAATTTGGAATTGGTTTTATTAATGATGACCATGGTTTTGTTGGTACATTAAGCAGTGGATATGAAACTACAAATGGAGGCCTTACCTGGAACAAGGTAAACATAGGCAGGGCTGCCAATAAGATCAGGGTTTATGATCTGAAAAATAGTTATAGTTTATTTGCTATTGGTGTGAATGTATATCATGCAATAGTTCCAAAACCTTAATCAAGATTCTAAATCATCAAAAGAAAATAATCTAGCGCAATACCTTTTTGAATCATTGATTATAGGACAATTGTTCTAAAGGTTAGGTTTACCCTTGGAGTAGCAATCTTTGTTGTTGGCGGCAATCGATGAAGCCAATTTGATTGTGTGCTTCCTTTCATGACTAATAGGCTGCCGTGTTCTAAAACCAATGAAAATACTTCATTGGTTTGTTTGTGTTTAAATGCAAATTTTCTTTCTGCCCCAAAACTGAGCGAAGCAATAGCACCATTTTTTTTAAGTGCTTTTTCGCCATCGCTATGCCATGTCATGCCTTCTTCGCCGGTATGGTATAGGTTTAGTAGGCAAGAGTTGTAGGTTTCGCCTGTTTTTTCTTCTGCCAAGCCTTTAATGGCCAATAGTTCTTTTGTCCAAGGCAAAGCTTGCTTAGTTATTTTTGAATAAGTATAACTAAAACCGGCATCTGCATACCATGCTACTTTTCGCTTAGTGATGATGTGTTTGCCCATGATCATCGCTTCGTCATTTTTCCACTCAATATTGCCGAGTAGCTTTTGGAGATAATTATCAGCGTCCTCCATTAATAAAACTTTCCCAAAATAGTTTACAATTCCATCTTTTGGTAATAGATTGATTGTTTCGTCTTGATGGATGGGGAATAGGGACATGTGATGAAATGTTTGGTTTTTCTGCAAGCAAATAAAAGAAATATTCAGGTCAATTATCACATGAATAAATGAAAACACTTCTTTTATTCAAATGAGTAAAATAGATTTGAATATTTTAAGTAATTCGGAAATTGTTTTTAATTTTCTTCTGCTCTTATGAAGAAATTTTTTATTTCTTCTCTCCCACAATATTCCTATTCAATTTACGTTGTCATCTTTACAAATCAATTTTAGCTGTTTTATGATGGACAATAAGAGACTATATTTCATAATTGCCATCATACCCGGCTTCTTCTATTCTTCTTTAATGGCATCAGATGATAAAGACAGCGCATCAAAATATTACCAACAGGCATTATTTTACAAACAGAAAGTAAATACGTTAGGAGTTTCCAAACTCTTTGAGAAAGCGATTGAGTACGATTCGCTCAATACAGATTTAAGGGTTGAATATGCAGGTTTTCTTCTGGACAATATGAAAAATTACAATGCAATAGAACAGCTGCATCTTGCACTGATGATTGATCCAACTCATGAAGCTGCATTGTTGAAAATCACCCAAGCTAGTTTTATGTTGCACAGATGGAATGATGTTATTAATTATGGCAGCAGAATTTCTGCCACTATAGGGATGGATTATATGTTGGGCAAAGCATATTATGAAAACGAAGATTATAATTTGGCTAAGCCAAAGTTGAATGAAGCAGTAAGACAAGATCCGAAAAACGTATCAGCACTTACTTTTCTTGGTAAAGTATATATTGAGCTCGATGAATATAGCAATGCTATTAGTGCCTATAAACAAGCATTGGATTTGAATGCCGATGACCCCTATATGATTTACGAATATGGACTTTTGTATTACGCTATGAACGATGAAAGGCAAGCTGTAAAATATTTTGAGTTGGCTGTTAATAAAGGCTATGTGCCAGACCTGGATTTTACAGAAAATTTAGGTATGGCTTATCTGGCTTATGACGTGGATAAGGGGGTTGAAATATTGAGCAAGGTGTTAGTGAAAAAACCCGGCAATAAAAATATTTTGATGCAAGAAGCGTATGCTTGGTTTAAAAAGAAGCAATATGACACCGCTATTGAGGTTTATGAAAAAACATATAAGTTGGACCCTACAAACTATAGAGCGTTGTATATGCTAGGAATTATACACATAAAACGTGGAGATAAATTTAAAGGGAATGAATTGTGTGAAAAAGCTATAAAATTAGATCCTACTTTACAAGGCATGCGAAGGTTGAGTTTTTTGAATTAGCCAAATGTCGGCATTAGTTACCCGCCCTATATCTATGTCATTAATTAGCACATTAGCACATTAGCCAATTAGCTCATTTTTTCCCAAGTGCTTCCAGGTATTTTTGAATGTATTCTTTCTTTTTCTTCAGTTTATACTGCATAATATACCTTGGATGTGGAAGTGGAATTATCCGTTCAAACATTGAATGGACTTCATTTAACTTGGTGAGAAATTTATAGTTTTCTCCTTCTCCCATGCAAAATGCAACATCTGTTCTAAAGCCCCAGGCTGTTTGTATTTTAAGACAATCTACAACAAAGGGCTTAATGCTTTCTTTCAAAATTTTATCGTCATAATAGTTCAGGTTTATACCTGATTTTATAAATCCTAACGGGCTAACAGAAGTAATATAAAATTTAGAATAGAATTCTTTCACTCCTCCATACGCATCGATCATGTCATAAATAAATAGGGAAGAAAGTTCTTGCTTTTTTTGCCAGTTATTTTTTATACCGCATTCATTTTCCAGTCTTATCGGATCAGTAAACGGAATACCCGTAACGCCGCCACCAAACCGGCCCGGATTAATGCCAATAATCATGGATCTGCCGGTATTTTCTTTATAAAATTTATTATAAAATTGCTTAATTACATCTGTAGTTTCCTTATCAGAAAAAGGGTATAATACTTCAATTCCATTTGGTAATACTAATGGAAGATTAAGCGATAATAAAAAGTCAATTATTTTTTTTGATAGCATTAATTTGTTGATTTTTCATCGTAAAAAAATGAAATTCAGCTGCTTTTATTCTGTGATCATAATCAAATAATAATCATTAGCTATCATTAATATTTGTAGCAATTGTCAAACAACGAGTCGCAAGCTGCCGGAAACAATTAACCAATCCTTAATGCGCCTCCAACCAATTGTCACCAACACCCAATTCTGCATTGGCAGGTACATCATTTGGCAAAGGCAAAGCTGATTGCATACACGCTATAATGATGGGTTTAATAATTTCCACTTCTTCTTTTAAAGCATCAAAAACCAATTCATCATGCACTTGCAAAATCATTTTTGATTTGAAGTTTCGCAACTTAAATTCGTTGTGTATTTTTATCATTGCCAACTTAATCATGTCTGCAGCGGTTCCTTGAATAGGCATGTTAATAGCATTCCTTTCTGCAAATCCCCGTACAGTAAAATTAGCACTGTTGATGTCTCTGAGCCAACGTTTTCTTCCCATCAAAGTTTGAACATAGCCATGTTGTTGAGCAAACTTTATCTGCTCATCCATATACTGCTGTATGTTTGGAAATTGCTTTTTGTAATTGTCAATGATTTCTTTGGCCTCTGCACGGCTTATTTTCAAATTTTCGGATAAGCCAAAAGCCCCCTGACCATAAATAATTCCGAAGTTGACACTCTTGGCTTTGTACCGCATTTCTTTGGTTACATCAGCTTCGTCAATGCCATATACCTTGGCGGCAGTAGCAGTATGAATGTCTTTTCCTTGCTTGAAAGAATCAGTCATATTTGGATCACCACTGATGGCTGCTACAATTCGCAATTCAATCTGAGAATAATCTGCACTTACCAATACATGATTTTCATCTCTTGCAATAAATGCTTTTCTGATTTCTCTTCCACGTTCTGTTCGTACAGGAATGTTTTGAAGATTGGGGTTGTTGCTGCTTAATCTGCCGGTAACAGCAATTGCCTGGTTGTAGGAAGTATGCACTCTGCCTGTCTTACTGTTGATCATTGTGGGCAACGCATCTATGTAAGTGCTTTTTAGTTTTGTCAATTCACGAAAGCCAAGAATGTCATCTACAATTTTATGTTGTGCAGCAAGTTTTTGCAATACATCTTCTCCTGTAGCATATTGCCCTGTTTTTGTTTTTTTTGCTTTGGGATCTATTTTTAATTTATCAAACAGTACTTCACCCAATTGTTTGGGAGAGGCAAGATTAAATCTGACTTCTGCCTGCGCATATACATTTTCTTCAAATTGCTTCGCCTCTTTTTCGAGTTCTTTAGAATAATCGTCGAGAAAATCTTTATCAATTCTAATACCCTCGTATTCCATATCTAGCAATACTTTTACCAGCGGTATTTCTATATCCGTAAAAACGTTTTCTACTTCTTTTTGCTTAATGATAGGAGCAAATGTTTCTTTTAACTGCAGGGTAATGTCAGCATCTTCTGCAGCATATTCTTTCACTTTTTCTATATCTACTTCCGACATTTTCAATTGGTTCTTTCCTTTCTTTCCTATCAGTTCCTCTATGGACACAGGTTCGTAACCAAGAAATTGAGCACTCAAATAATCCATGCTTCTTCTGCCTTCGGGTTCTATTAGATAGTGCGCCAACATGGTATCAAAAAGTTCGCCTGCCAGTTCTATACCATACCATTTCAAAACAATCAGGTCATATTTTATATTTTGACCAATCCATTTTTTAGAAGCATTTTCAAACAATGGTTTAAATTGTTGAAGAAAGGCAATGGCTTCTTCATAGGTCTTTGGGCAGGGAATATAATAGCCTTCGCCCTTCCTGTGTGAGAATGACATACCAACAATATCTAAATCATGGGCATTGGTGCCGGTAGTTTCTGTATCAAAACTAATTTCCGCAATTGCCTGTAAGTCCTCAATGAGTTTTGTTATTTTTTCAGGTGTATCAATCAATACATAATGGTGCGTGGTGTTGTGAATATTTTTGTCAGCCACCATTCCTATTTGTTCACCAGGTTCTCCTGCTTCATCTACTTGTACTTTGGTCGGGGTGTTGTTTTCAACCGTGCCAAAAAGGTCCATTTGTCCTCCAGTGGGTTGCGCTCCGGGCTTATCAAATACATTAAATCCTTCGCCCAATATTCTTTTGCCCAAAGCTTTAAATTCAAGTTCAGCAAATACATCTTTTAGTGCTTCATTGTTCCACTCTTTCAACCTGTAATCTTCTTCATGAAATTGTACCGGAACATCCGTTATAATGCGGGCCAGTTTTTTACTCATAATGGCAGCATCTTTGCCATTTCTTATTTTTTCACCCAAGGCACCTTTTATGTTGTCAGCATTAGCCAATATGTTTTCAAGGGTATCATACTCTTTAAGCAGTTTCGCGGCAGTTTTTTCGCCTACACCGGCTATGCCGGGAATGTTATCTACCGCATCGCCCATCAGGCCCAACATATCCACTACCTGTTCTACCCGTTCTATACCCCACTTCTCTGTTATTTTTTTAGCATCTAAAATTTCTTCTTTGTTGCCAAAAGATGGTGGCTTATAAATGTACACGCTTTCGTGAATAAGCAATTGTCCATAATCTTTATCCGGAGTTACCATGTACACTTCGTACCCCATGTCAGCAGCTTGCCATGCAACGGTTCCAATTACATCATCGGCTTCGTAGCCATCCAGTTCTACCACAGGTATGTTGAATGCCTCAATAATGCGTTTGATGTCGGGTATAGAAATAATTAGGTCTTCGGGTGCTTCCTGTCGGTTGGCTTTGTACTCGGCAAAGTCGGTATGCCGTTCAGTAGCTGCTGAAGTATCAAAGCATACGGCAATGTGCGTTGGTTTTTCTTTGTTAATGATGTCTATCAACGTAGAGGTAAAACCAAATTGGGCATTAGTATTTTTTCCTTTGCTTGTAAGCCTAGGGGCACGTATGAGTGCATAGTAGGCACGATAGATAAGCGCAAACGCATCGAGAAGAAACAGTTTTTTAGGCATAGGGCGAAGGTAGAAAAATTTAGCACCTTAGGTGGAATGATTAATTTACTTTTATAAATTTGGAGGATTATAAACTGATGGTAATTGTTTTAATATCTCGAATAGGTTGTCTTCTAAAACACAAAAGCCTCCAAATCCGGAGGCTTTTGTAATATTATTTCAAAATAATTTTTACCACCCAAGCAAATACGCAAAGATCAACGGTGCCACTATGGTAGCATCGCTTTCTACTATAAACTTAGGGGTATTAATGTCTAGTTTACCCCAGGTTATTTTTTCGTTGGGTACTGCACCACTATAACTTCCATAGCTGGTGGTACTGTCACTGATTTGACAGAAATAACTCCAGAAAGGAACATCATGCCACTCCAGATCCTGGTACATCATCGGTACAACGCAAATAGGAAAATCGCCTGCAATGCCCCCACCTATCTGAAAGAAGCCCACTCCCTTTCCACCACTGTTGGCACGGTACCATTCTGTTAGCCAAACCATGTATTCAATACCGCTTTTTACCGTACTGGCTTTTAGTTCATTTTTGATAACATAACTGGCAAAAATATTTCCTGTTGTGCTGTCTTCCCAACCCGGAACTACAATTGGAATGTTTTTTTCTGCGGCGGCTACTATCCAACTGTTTTTGGGATCTATTTCATAATATTGCTCCAACTCACCACTTTGTATGGTTTTGTACAAAAACTCATGCGGAAAATATCTTTCGCCCTTTTCTTCAGCATCTTTCCATTGTTTTACCAAATGTTTTTGCAATCGGCGAAATGCTTCCTCTTCAGGAATGCACGTATCCGTTACACGATTGAAATGGTTTTCTAACAAATCCCATTCGTCCTGTGGGGTCAAATCTCTGTAGTTGGGCACTCTTTTATAGTGACTATGCGCTACCAGGTTCATTACATCTTCTTCCAGATTAGCACCGGTGCAGCTAATGATATCAACTTTTCCCTGCCTGATCATTTCTGCAAATGAAATACCTAACTCAGCTGTACTCATGGCACCTGCTAAGGTCACCATCATTTTACCACCTTCCAGCAGGTGTGTTTCATATCCTTTGGCCGCATCTACCAATGCAGCAGCATTAAAGTGTCTGTAATGATGCAGAATAAACTGCGAAACCGGTCCTTTGGTCATGTTTATATTATTTGGTTTGCAAAAATAATCGTTTGCATGGTATAGCTATCAAAAAAATAGCCCCCGCTTTCACAGAGGCTATTTGGTTTTGCTGAAATACAATTATTTCTTTGTCTGACTGAATACAGAAACCCTATTGTTTTCACCAACCTTAATGATTACTGTTTCTTTTTCATTTTCAGCAGAAATGTAATAAGCAGTTTCATCTGTACCTTCAAACTGGATAGCTTCTTTTACAGTGTAATTGTTATACATTTTTGCAAATGCTCTTTTGGCATCTACTGGCATTGCGTCCAATGTAATTGCTTTGCTGGTACCAATTTCTTCACCATACTGGTTGTAAAAAGCTTCAATCCGCTCATCGTTTATGATGAATGATGCCTTTACAAAATCTTCCTTAACGGTCCATTGTATATCAGTAGCCCCTTTGAAAGCTGATTTGAAGCTGCTCAATACATTGTAATTTACTGATACTGTTGGTGCGGCAAATGCACTTCCTGCTACTGATACTGCTATGATAGCAGCGATGATTAACTTTTTCATGATGTAGTTTTTTTAGTTGTTATTGTTTTTGTTTAGTGTCAGTTATTTTGTTTGACAAGTCAAAAGTAGTAACCCATAAACGATCCTGCAAGAGAATAGTGATAGAACTAAAGCCATTTATTTTTGAAAGGATGAACGGTAAATTTCGCTATTTTCAATAACCTTTTTAATCTTTTGAAACGTAATACTGTCAATGCTTTCAGCCAATTTCTTAAAAAATATTAAAAAAGAGATATTGAGGCGGTTAAAAATTAGTGGTGAGGATGAATGGTATAGTAGCTTTTTTATTTTGTCAGATTAATTAACGCATAGGAAGTATAATAATGCGAAATGATTTCAAGTGGCCATTTAAAAGAAGTTCCATGACAAACAACCATGTAGCATATATTTTTTTGTTGGCCAACGGTTCTATAACTATCAACTTTGGTTGTGTCACACACTTGTACATTTTGTTCACTATTCGTCATAGTTCATCAACGTTTGTATTCAGTAACTTACCCAAAAACTAAAAAAGAATTTTTAAAAAGATGCGCAACAAAAGGCGGACCGCCATTAAAATTTCATTGTACTATATTGCAGCTTGGTTTTTTAAATAATCGTCAAAATTCAAAATTTAATGAAGAGGCTATTTGCTTTCATAGCTATTTTTTTCACTTTACAGTTGTTTGCACAAACATCCAACATAGAAGGGGTTTGGTATGGTTCGTTGGATGTAGGCGTTAAACTCCGAATCGTATTTAACATAAAAAAAACCGAGGGTGCTTATGTTGCAACAATGGACAGTCCAGATCAAAATGCAAAAGGGATTAAAGTAGCTGAAGTATCATTAACAGATAAAAATGTTCACTTTGACATTGCAGTAGCGGGGGGTCTTTTTGATGGAAAGTTGATGAATGATACAACTATAGTTGGCGAATGGAAACAAGGTCAGGGAAACCTCCCACTTACATTAATTAAATCTGTCAATGTTTTAGAAGGTCCAAAGCGGCCGCAAACTCCAAAACCTCCTTATAATTACAAAGCCGAGGAAGTTGCTTATGTAAATGCTGATAAATCAGTAAAATTGTCCGGCACATTTACCTATCCTTCATCAGGAAGTCACTTTCCTACCGCTATTCTTATTACAGGTAGTGGGCAGCAAGACCGCGATGAAACCATATTCGGCCATAAACCTTTTGCTGTTATATCAGACTACCTTACTAACAAAGGATATGCAATATTAAGAATCGATGATCGTGGAAAAGGATCTTCTACCGGAAATGTTTCGAAAGCTACTTCTGTTGACTTTGTACATGATGTAGAAGATGGATTGAAATTTCTTAAAACAAGGGCAGAAGTAGATACCAATAAATTAGGCCTGATTGGGCATAGTGAAGGTGGATATATTGCCGCTTATCTTGCAGGAACAAGAAAGGACATTAATTTTATAATAATGCTTGCAGGACCGGGCGTAAAGGGGTTGGATCTGATGGCAGAACAAAACAGTGCATACTTACAATCCTCGGGCATTTCGGCAAATTCAGCAAATTTGTACAAAAACCTCTATGCAGCAATCGGTAATGCTGCGATTACTACTAAAGATACCGCTACCGCTATGAATAAAGCTTGGGCATCCTATAAAGCTTGGGCTACATCGGCACCACAATCATCACGTACAGAAGTCGGTATTATAAATGATGAAGTAGCAAGAAAAACTGTAAAATCGTTAATTGACGCTTTCTCTTCACCATGGATGAGCTATTTTCTCCAATGCGATGCATCCAAATATCTGGAGAAAACAAAAGCCGCTGTACTTGCTTTCAATGGCGCCAAAGACATTCAGGTAATTGCAGATCAAAATATAAGTGGAATAGAGCGGGCATTGAAAAAAAGTAAATCCCGATCTTATCAAACCAAAATATTCCCCAATTTAAATCACTTGTTTCAACATTGTGTTAAATGCACAGTACCTGAATATGCAGAAGTTGAGGAAACTTTTTCTTCTGAAGTGTTGGAAGAAATGGGTAAATGGCTGGATCAAAATGTAAAGACCAAGTAACATGAACTTTCTTGCCCACGCTTATTTATCTTTTAATATTTCGGATATTCTTGTCGGCAATATGATCAGCGATTTTGTAAAAGGAAGAAAAAAATTTGACTATTCAACCGGTATTCAACAGGGCATTCATTTACATCGGCAGATTGATACTTTTACTGATGAACACGAAGCCACAAAAGAAGCCATTCGATATTTAAAACCTGCAGTAGGTTTATACGCAGGTGCTTTTGTTGATGTTGCATTCGATCATTTTCTGGCAAACGATGCGAATGAGTTTTCGGACGACTCTTTACAATCCCATGCACAAATGACTTATGGCCTTTTGGATAATTACAATGGGTTACTACCTGATCCTTTTCAGCAGATGTTTCCCTATATGAAACTGCAAAATTGGTTGTATAATTATAGAAATTTGGATGGTGCTAAAAGTAGCTTTGGAGGCGTTGTAAGAAGAGCAAAATACCTAGATAGCAGCGATGCGGTTTTTCAATTGTTTCTTGATAACTATTCCTCGTTACAAAAATGTTATAATGCATTCTTTCCTACTGTTAAAGCTTTTACCGTTGATCAAATTGATCAATTAAAACTTTAGTAGTCTATTATATTTGCTGAAAAATAGAAAGCGATGAAGTATTTGGCTTTAATTATTTTACTAGCATTGTCAATAGATTTTACAATAGCTCAATCTAAACCAACCGATCTTGACAAAAGCCCCTTGGATGTAAGTTATTTCCCTGCAAATTTTCCGGTACTTAAAATGAAAGGCCAAACAGTTGGCGAGCCATTGGCAAGAATTATTTATAGCCGGCCTCAAAAGAAAGGAAGAATGATTTTTGGCGAAGAAGTAAAATACAATGAAGTATGGCGATTAGGTGCAAATGAATCCACAGAATTGGAATTATTTAAGCATGCTACCATTGCCGGAAAAAGAGTTGCCAAAGGCCGGTATTCATTGTTTTGCATTCCTACAGAAAATAAATGGACACTCATACTAAGCAAGGATATTTTTTCTTGGGGCAGTTTTTCTTACAACGCTGCTAAGGATGTAGCAAGAATAGAAGTTCCTGTTCAGAAAATCAATGAAGATGTAGAAGCATTAACCATGTATTTTGATAGCGATAGCCTCGAAATACTTTGGGAAAATATGAAAGTAGATGTTCCGTTGGTATTTTAGCTTGAGAGCAAAAATTATTATTCTCTTAGATTTCTATTCAATAATGTTCGTATAAAACGCTCTTTTTCTTATAGTTTTCCTACAACATCCTCCACCACCTTAGCAAAATGGGTATGCTCGAGAACGTGTATTCTCGCTGCTAAAGTGTCAGAAGTATCAATCTTATATACTGGACAACTAACCTGCAATATCACATGACCATTGTCATAATGCTCATCCACATAATGAATGGTAATACCGCTTTCTGTATCTTCTCCAGCCAACACAGCATCATGTACTTTATGTCCATACATGCCTTTCCCTCCATATTTAGGCAATAAAGCAGGATGAATATTGATAATTCTGTTTCTATACTGCTCTATCAAAACTTCGGGGATTTTCCATAAAAAACCTGCCAATACTATAAAATCAATTTTATAGTATTGTAAATCAATCATATAGCCATTTTCAACAAATGCAGATTTTTCTATCATTAACACTGGTAGGTTATTCTGCTTGGCAATGTTGATGACACCTGCACCCGGTTTATTGCAAACTATTAAGGAAACTATGATAGATGGATGTAGATAAAAGTACTGAATTATCTTTTCTGCATTAGTACCTGTTCCTGATGCAAATATGGCTAAATGCTTTTTTAAATGTTTTTCGGATTGTGGTTTTGATTCCATCGGGTAAAGATGTAGTAAATAAATGAGCCTGAAAAACCAACCGTTTTTGGTGATTTAAATCATTATTTTACCTTACAAAACAATGACAATTAAAAATTTATATTTCATGGAATTCCCTGAAACGTAGTAATAGCAAGGGAAAATTTTTTTTCACCATGTTGATAAAATGTCAATAGCGTGACCTATTTTTGCACCCGTTCACGGAAATCTTTCCATATCAAAACACAACTTTTTGTGTATATGATCCAATTTAGGCGAATAGCAAAAACAATATTATTACTTGTACTGGTTCTTACATCTTTTAGCAGCATTTATGCTCAGCCTAATGGCAAAGCATTGTTTTCTGCCAATTGTGCTTCATGCCATGCTGTAAACAAAGATCTTACAGGTCCTGCACTTGCAGGGGTGGAAGGTCGTTGGGGAGGTGACAGAAAGAAACTGCATGCGTGGATACGCAACAGCACTGCTTTTTTAAAGACAGGAGATAAGTATGCAAATGAATTATACTTAAAGTATAATAAAGTGCAAATGAGCGTATTCACTGGTCTTTCCGATCCAGAGATTGATGCCATCTTAGATTATGTAAAATCAGTTCCTCCTCCGGGTGCTGATAAGGCTGTTGATGGTGGTGGTGCAAGCGCACCCGAAGGAGACAATACCTTACTTTTCGGTATTCTATCATTAATTCTTGCAGTTGTTGCGCTAATATTACTACAAGTAAATAGTAACCTGAAAAAATTAACTGATGAAAAAGATGGTCTTGAATCGCTAGAACCATTACCTTTTTGGAGAAATAAAACGTACATAGCACTTGTAGCTGTTTTGTTTTTCTGCGTTGGTGGCTACATGACTGTTACAGGTGCTATAGGTTTGGGTCGCTCTAAGGACTACAAACCAGACCAACCAATATATTATTCTCATAAAGTACATGCGGGTACCAACCAAATCAGTTGTTTGTATTGTCACGGCGGTGCTCAAGATAGTAAACATGCTAACATTCCTTCATTGAATGTATGTATGAACTGTCACATGGCCATCAATGAATATGCAGGGAAAGACAAATTATTTAAAGATGATGGTACAGAAGTGAATGGAACCGCTGAGATTCAGAAACTTTATAAGTATGCGGGTTTCGATCCTGCTGTTTCTAAGAAATGGGATCCATCTAAAGCAAAACCAATTGAATGGAATTTCGTTCATGCGCTTCCTGATCACGTTTATTTCAATCATTCTCAGCACATAAAAGCTGGCAAAGTACAGTGCCAAACTTGCCATGGTGAAGTGCAAAAAATGGACATCGCCTACCAATTTGCTGATTTAAGCATGGGTTGGTGTATCAATTGTCACCGCAATACACAGGTACAGTTTAAAGACAATGGCTTTTATAGCATTTATCAGAAGTTCCATGATGATCTTAAAAATGGTCTGATCGACAGTGTAAAAGGTATTACTGTTGAGAAAATAGGTGGTACTGAATGTCAAAAATGTCACTATTAATTAATAATCAATAACCTCAATAAGAGGACTTTGGTCAACAATAAAAGAGGTCTAGATTAATACTCCGAAACAATCGGAATGAGGTCGAAAACCATAGTCAACTAACTAAATAATATGGAGCAAAATAAGTACTGGCAAAGTTTTGGAGAGCTTAAGGACTCTAATGCTTATCAATCCGCTGCTAAAGACGAGTTCCAGGAAGATTTGCCTGTTGAAGACGCCGATACCGGATTTTTATCTGGTAAAACTCCAAGAAGAGATTTCTTAAAATACCTTGGATTTAGTACGGCAGCAGCAGCAATAGCTGCAGGATGTGAAATGCCAGTCAAAAAGGCCATCCCATTTGTAAACAAACCAGAAGATTTGATTCCTGGAGTTTCCAACTATTATGCAACAACCTATGTTCAGGATGGTGAAGCTATTAGCGCATTAGCAAAAGTGAGAGATGGTCGCCCTATTAAAATTGAGGGTAACGAGTTGTCTCCTATAACCTCAGGGGGTACATCTTCAAGAATGCAAGCTTCAGTTTTGGACTTATATGATACAAGTCGGCTTCCTTTTCCGATGGCGGGTGGAAAAGAAGTAAGCACTTTCGATGCTTTGGACAAAATGATTGCTACAGATATAGCATCTATTGGTTCAGCTCCGGTAGTATTATTAACGAGTGCTGTTATTTCACCTACCACTCAGTTGGTGATTAACCAATTTTTGGCCAAATATCCGGGTAGCAGACAAGTTACCTATGCATCTGTTAGCTTGAGTGGAATGTTAGTGGCTAACAATGCTTCTTATGGCAAAAGCGCTATTCCTTCTTACAACTTGGCTGGTGCCAAAGTAATCGTTGGTTTAAATTCAGATTTTCTTGCTTCAGGCATTAGTCCTGTTGAGTTCAATAAGCAATACAGCAAAGGCAGAAGAATAAACGAAAAGAATATGACCATGAGTCGTCATATTCAGTTTGAAAGCATTTTGAGCATGACGGGTGCAAATGCTGATGAAAGATATCACCATAGGCCATCAATGACAGGTGCTATAGCACTTGCATTGTACAAGGCGCTTGGTGGTGATGTAGCTGTTCCTGCCCTTGATGCAAAATTATCTGAAGCTGTTGTAAAAACTGCTCAGACAATAATGGCCAATAAAGGCGCAGCTGTTGTGCTTTGTGGTAGTAACGATGCAAACATTCAAACCATTGTTAATGGAATCAATGAGCTGATTGGTGCTAATGGATCAGTAATCGATTGGTCTTCTACCTATAATACACACAAAGGATTAGATTCTGAAATGGCTACACTTGTAGAAGATATGAGTGCAAGCAGAGTAGGTGGATTGTTTATTTATGAGGCTAATCCGGTGTACAATTATTTTGATGGTCAGCGTTTTGCTGAAGCCATGAAGAAAGTTAAGCTGACAGTTTCCTTTAACCAAAAATTGGACGAAACAACTGAGTTGTGTAAATATGCTGTGCCTTCTCATCATTACCTTGAAAGCTGGGGTGATGCAGAACCTAAAACAGGATTTATTTCGCTTATTCAGCCTACAATCAGCCCTTTATTCAAAACAAGACAATGGCAGGATAGCCTTTTGAAATGGAGTGGCTCACCTAGTGATTATCTTACTTTTTACAAACAATATTGGATTGGTCAATTAGGAAGCGAGGCCAATTGGGACAAAGCATTACAAGATGGTATCATTGGTGGTCCGTCTTCGAATACAGTATCAAATACTTCAGATTCAACAGGTATCGTTGCTGCATTTTCTTCCAATGCAAGTAAGGCTGCTTCATACAACGGAGCAAGTTTTGGTACTGCTGCTAATGCTGTTGCATCTATAAAGTCTGACAGTAAAAAGGAAATTGTACTTTATCAAAAAGTAACAATGGGTGATGGTCAGCAGGCTAACAACCCATGGTTGCAAGAAACACCTGACCCAATTACAAAAGCAACATGGGATAACTACGCAGTTATCGCTCCGGCCTTGGCCAAAAGCTTGCTAAATATTGACATCACAAATCCAGGCGGTGCCGACGATTATGAAGTTAATCCTGAAAAGAAGGTTATAAAAGTTACTGTTGGTGGCAAATCAATGGAACTACCGATCATCATTGTTCCTGGTACAAACCCGGATACAATAGGCATAGCCCTTGGATATGGTCGAGGTGCAGATGCTGCAACCAATGATGATGATGCAGACAAAAGGAAAGCAAACATTGAAAAAGCTCAAAATCATATTGGAAAAGCAGGTGGTGCAGTTGGTAAAAACGCGTTCCCACTTGTAAGATACAACGGCACCTCCAGGGAATATTTCCTTGTTGGAGTTGATGTTGCGGATGCAGGTTATCGTTTTAAAGTTGCTCAGAACCAAACACACCAAACTTACGAAGGTCGTGAAGAAGTTGTGCTGGAAACAACTTTACCAACCCTTAGGAAAAATCCTGAATTGTTTAGCGAAAGACGCAAAGAGCTACAGAAAGATTTTGCTCCCAACACAGGAAACTTTGAAAAAGAAGGTACACTCTATCCCGTTTTTGACAAGCCGGGTATTAAGTGGGGTATGAGTATAGATATGAACACTTGTACAGGATGTCATGCTTGTGTAACGGCCTGTACCGCAGAAAACAATGTGGCTATTGTAGGTAAAGATGAAGTTGCAAGATACCATGATATGCAATGGCTTAGGATTGACCGGTACTTTACAGGCGATCTAGACAACCCAACGGTTGTTTTCCAACCGATGCTTTGCCAACACTGCGATAACGCTCCTTGTGAGAATGTTTGCCCGGTAGCAGCTACATTGCACAGTTCCGAAGGACTTAATCAAATGGCCTATAACCGTTGTATTGGAACAAGGTATTGCGCCAATAACTGTCCATACAAAGTACGTCGTTTCAACTGGTCTGACTATATGGGTGCAGACAGTTTTGGCGATAACCAGGAAGGTATTATTTCAGACGCTTCAACTATGATGAATGACGATCTTACCAGAATGGTTCTAAATCCTGATGTTACGGTTAGAAGTCGTGGTGTGATGGAGAAGTGTTCATTCTGTGTTCAACGCCTTCAAGAAGGTAAATTGAAAGCTAAGAAAGAAAGCCGTCCGTTGAAAACAGGAGAAAATGGCGAATATGATGTTAAGACGGCTTGCCAACAGGCTTGTCCTACAGATGCTATTGTTTTTGGAAATGTAAATGACGAGCAAAGTGCTATTACCAAAACAAGAGCAGACAACAATGGTCGTTTATTTTACGTAATCGAAATGTTGCATACGCTACCGAATGTAAGTTACTTGGCAAAAGTTAGAAACAACGATACAGTTGTAGAAGTAGAAGGGCATGGAGAAGGTAAGAAGCATGAAGAAAAAGCGGAAGCAGCACATAGTTAAGAAATGTTGAAAGAAGCGCAATTGTAATTTTACAATGAGCACTTCATGAAATAGAAGCAAAGGCATAAAAGAATAAAATTATTAAATCCGGAATGCCGGATGTAAATCAAATCAGATGCATTTAAAGTACGAATCACAAATCAGGGAACCGTTGGTATATGGCAACAAGGATTACCACCAGGTTACAGAAGACATCATTCGTCCTATTGAGGCTAAACCATCTAAGTTGTGGTATATTGGTTTCTTCATTTCTGTTGCATGCCTTTTATTTGGTGTGTACAGTGTTTATAGGGAGGTAACTTATGGTATCGGGCAATGGAACCTTAATAAAACTATTGGTTGGGGTTGGGATATTACCAACTTCGTATGGTGGGTGGGTATTGGTCACGCAGGTACTTTGATTTCTGCAATACTTTTATTATTTAGACAAGGTTGGAGAACAGGTGTAAACCGTGCTGCAGAAGCTATGACCATATTTGCAGTAATGTGTGCGGGTCAATTCCCGATTTTCCACATGGGTCGTGTCTGGATGGCATTTTTTGTATTGCCTTACCCTAATACCCGCGGTCCGGTATGGGCTAACTTTGCTTCTCCACTGTTGTGGGACGTATTCGCCATTTCTACTTATTTCACAGTTTCATTGTTATTCTGGTATTCTGGATTGTTACCCGACCTTGCTACTGTTCGTGACCGTGCAAAAACAAAATTCCGTAAAATGTTTTATGGTGTTGCGTCATTTGGATGGTCTGGAAGTACAAAGCACTGGCAACGTCATGAAAGTTTATCATTGGTGTTAGCAGGTTTAAGTACACCACTAGTACTTTCTGTACACACTATTGTATCCTTTGACTTTGCTACTTCAGTTATCCCAGGCTGGCATACAACCATCTTTCCTCCTTACTTCGTTGCTGGTGCCATCTTCTCTGGATTTGCAATGGTACAGACACTGATGATCGTTCTGAGAAAAGTATTCAATCTTCAAGACTATATTACTTTGGGGCACATTGAAGCAATGAATAAAGTAATTGTTTTAACGGGATCTATTGTAGGTTGTGCTTACCTGACTGAATTATTCATGGGATGGTACAGTATGAATGGATATGAGCAATATACCTTCTTCTATAGCAGGGCAAATATATTCAGTCCTTATGGATGGAGTTATTGGGGAATGATGTTCTGTAACGTAATCTCTCCGCAAATGTTTTGGTTCCGCAAATTGAGAAGAAATATTGTATTCACCTTTTTTATGAGTGTAATCGTAAACATAGGAATGTGGTTTGAGCGTTTCGTGATTATCGTTACCTCATTATATCGTGACTATTTGCCAAGTAGTTGGAGTTATTATTACAGCCCGTCTATTTGGGAAATCGGATTCTATGTTGGCACATTTGGTTTATTTTTTACCTGCTTCTTCCTGTTTGCAAAGTATTTCCCCACTATTGCTGTTGCTGAAATTAAATATGTACTGAAGACGACAGGGGAAAGTTATAAAGACAAGATGGGACACCTTGAAAGTGTGGATGCAAGTGTGTTTGCACATAGTGGCCATAGTCACACAGTAGTGGAAAACGAAGCGAGTAATTAATTGGAGGTAATAAATAAGATAATTCTTAATAGAACTATATGGCATTAAAAAAATATGTAGTAGGCTGTTTCAA
Source organism: Segetibacter sp. (assembly GCA_031424295.1). Lineage (GTDB taxonomy): Bacteria > Bacteroidota > Bacteroidia > Chitinophagales > Chitinophagaceae > Segetibacter. The sequence goes on from JANPHE010000328.1 coordinate 26,088, forward strand.
CGAAGAGGAAACCCTTTTCAATGCAGTCAAAAAAGTAAGAAATGCCGGTTATAAAATACAGGATGTTTATACACCTTATGCTGTACATGGTTTGGACCATGCTTTGGGTATGAGGCAAACCCGACTGCATACTGCAGGGTTTATATATGGTATTACGGGTACAACAACAGCATTGTCTTGTATGACTTGGATTTTTACCAAAGATTGGCCAATGAATATAGGCGGTAAACCAAACTTTCCACTTCCTGCTTTTATTCCAATCATTTTTGAATTGACGGTTTTATTTGCAGCTGTAGGTATGGTACTTACATTTTGCTATATCTGTCAAATGGCTCCTTTTGTGAAAAAGCACCATTTTCACCCAAGGGCTACTGACGATTATTTTGTAATGGTAATTGAGTGTACCAACAAAACCAATATTGATGATTTGAAAGGTTTTGTACAAAGTGCAGGTGCAGTAGAAGTGGATTACCAGGTAGCAGAGTCGGGCTGGTGGTTTGGCAGATATGATAGACAACAAAAATTGTATGCTGAAGAAAATCCGGCAATTGGATAATTTACTAAGACTAATAAGATGAAGAAATTTGCAATCATAGGTTTTTTGGCACTCAGCGCAGTAGCTGTAATTAGTTGCGGCGATGATCATACGAAGAGAGGAAAAGTTTATATGCCTGATATGGCATATAGCCGGGCATACGAAACGTACAATGATCATAGCAATTTAGCCGCTAAGGGAATTTCTTATAATAATCTACCGGTTGCAGGTACTGTAGCCCGTGGTGAAGAAATGCCTTATCATCTAAAGGATGACAGCTTAGGATATGCATTAAGTGGTGGAGTAATGAATCCTATGCCTAAAATGAACGAGGCAGAATATGTAGAAACGGAACGTTTATACTTAATTAACTGCGCTATTTGTCATGGTACTAAAATGGATGGTAATGGTCCTTTATACAAGGATGGTGATGGTCCTTATCCAGCAAAACCAGCCAATTTAGTTGGAGATGCTAAATATATAGCAATGCAAGAAGGAACTTATTATCATTCAATGACTTATGGAAAAAACCTGATGGGTAGTTATGCATCACAGCTTAGTCGTAAGCAAAGGTGGATGATTGCTCAGTATATTAAATCAAAACAACAACCGCTATCTGTTGGTTCAGCTGTTTCAGATTCGGCAGTAGTAGTTAAATAACTTAGTACAAAACAACTGTAAATAAATTTTTTACAATGGCATCTATCAGAGAGCAATTTGAAGTAACTGGAAAAATGAAAACCTGGTCGATGGGTTTAATGGCTATTGGAGTCCTCGTTTTCATCATCGGATTTCTGACAAAAGGGTTGAGTCATAACCATGAGGAACAAGCAATATTTTGGGCTACGCTATTATATAACAGCATTTTCTTTTTGCTGATTTGTAATGCAAGTATGTTTTTCATTTGTATTACCACGCTTGCACATGGTGGTTGGCAAGTTGCCTTTCGCCGGGTACCTGAAGCAATTTCCGCTATTGTTCCCATCTTTGGCTTGATAGCTATTTTTATTCTGTTTTACATCGTTTTTGGATTGACGCATGACGGACATAATCCCATTTATCATTGGGTCAATCCTGGAAATGACGAGATATTGATCAAGAAGAAAGGGTTTTTGAATCCGGGCTTTTTTGTTCTTTGGACTTTGTTGGCCATTTTTGGTTGGGCATACTTAGGCAAGAGAATGAGAAATCTTTCACTTGAGACGGATCAACCTATGAATCAAGCGCAAAGCAAAAGTTGGGTTCATAAGAACACAATTTCAGCTTCACTTTTCACTGTATGGTTTGGCTTGACTGTTGGCTCTACTGTGCCATGGTTGTGGTTGATGAGCATAGATGCACATTGGTATAGCACCATGTACAGTTGGTACACCTTTGCAAGTTCATTTGTAAGCGGAATGTCGCTCATCGCGCTGTTTGTAATTTATCTTAAGAATAGAGGATATCTTGAATATACTTCAGATGAACATCTGCATGACATTGGTAAGTTTATGTTTGCGTTTTCTATCTTTTGGACTTACTTATGGTTTAGTCAGTATATGTTGATTTGGTATTCAAACCAACCTGAAGAAACTATTTACTTTCAACCGCGGACCAAGGACGGCGTTTGGAAAGGAATTTATTATATGAACTTAGTGATCAATTTCATCTGTCCGTTGTTAATATTGATGACAAGAGGGGCAAAGAGAAATTATACTATTCTTACTTTTATGGCAGTATTAATCATTTTTGGACATTGGATGGATTTCAACCAAATGGTGATGGCAAGTGTTTCTAAAAATCATGTAACACTTGGTTGGTTCGATTTTGGAATTATGGCCTTATTTGTAGGAATGATCATATTTTTTACGGGGAAAAATTTAGCTAAAGTTCCATTGGTGGCTAAAAGCCATCCTTTCCTTAAAGAAAGTATTATTCATCACACTTAAGCCGAGGATCGAATTCTTATTAAAGAAATAGAAAATAGTAGAAGTAATTATGTCAATATATTATACCGCAGCAGTCATTATCTTAGTCTTCGTAGTTATTTTCCAAATAGCTAAGGCAAGTGAATATGTTTCTATACTGAAAGGAGAAGATAAATCCAGGAAGCAGACTAATAAAATTAATGGTTTTTTGATGATTGCTTTTATGGTTTTGGGTCTTATTGGTGTTTGGTATTGTCATCATATTTTGCAAGGAAGAATTCTTGGCGAAAGTGCTTCTGTAGAAGGTGAGCGAGTGGATGAAATGATGTACATAACCACCGTTGTCACCGGTATCGTTTTTCTGATTACTCAAGTATTGCTGTTTTGGTTTTCGTATAAATATCAAGAAAGGGAAAATCAAAAAGTGCTTTTTCTTCCTCATAATAATACTATAGAAATTGTTTGGACCGTTATACCCGCCATTGTGCTTTCTGTGTTGGTAGTTATTGGTTTGAGGAACTGGTTCGTTTTTACAGGGGATGCGCCTAAAAATTCCCAGGTTGTTGAGATTACTGGCAAACAATTCGGTTGGATTTATCGTTATGCTGGTAAGGACAATGAGTTTGGAAAAAAGTATTTTAGAAATATTGATCCATCTAACAATTCTCTTGGATTAATTTGGGCAGATAATGCTTCTCTAAATTTAAAAGCAGATCCGTCAGCACAAGATGATATTGTAACAGAGCAGGCCATGTATATAGTGAAAGGAAGGCCTGTAAAATTGATTATCAATTCTAGAGATGTAATTCATGACGTAGGTCTGGTTCACTTTAGAATGAAAATGGATGCTGTTCCCGGAATTCCAACAACACTTTGGTTTACGCCTAAGTTTACTACTGCTGAAATGAAAGAGAAGACGGGTAATCCAGATTTTCAATATGAAATTAGCTGTGATCAAATCTGTGGTAATGGTCATTATTCCATGAAAGGACTAATTCAAGTTGTAACACAAGAAGAATATGATGCGTGGATGGCAAAGCAAAAACCTTACTATTACGCGGCCTTCCCTGATAAGGATCCATCTTCTGTGCCTGTGGTTGATTCGGTTTCTAAATCTACCGCAAGTATAAGTTCTCAAGCAGCGGCAGGCGGCAGTCAGGGTAAAATGAAATAAGAAATACAAAGCTTTTGGGCTTAAAGAAAATAAAAGAATATGAGCAACGAACAAATTGTACAGAGTAAGGGTCAGGTAGCACAAGGAATAGGTCACACTGATCATCATGTTCATGAGGGAGGACACCACCACCATCACGAATCATTTATTTCGAAATATATTTTTAGCATGGACCATAAAATGATTGCCAAGCAATTCCTACTTACAGGAATTATATGGGCTGTCATTGGAGGTTTAATGTCTGTATTGTTTCGGTTGCAATTAGCTTACCCCGATCAAAGTTTTCCGATATTAGAAACATTTTTAGGAAAATGGGCAAAAGGTGGTCACATTACACCGGAAGCTTATTATGCATTGGTAACTACGCATGGTACTGTATTGGTATTTTTTGTGTTGACAGCCGGATTGAGCGGAACATTTGCAAACTTTTTAATTCCACTACAAGTAGGTGCAAGAGATATGGCATCGCCATTTCTTAATATGTTAAGTTATTGGTTTTTCTTTTCTGCTGCAATGGTAATGTTGTGTTCCATTTTTGTTGAAACAGGGCCATTTAGTGGTGGTTGGACCGCCTATCCTCCACTTAGTGCTTTGGGTTCTGCCTCTCCGGGTTCCAAAACGGGTATGGATCTTTGGTTGGTGAGTATGGCTTTGTTTGTTGTATCCTCTTTATTAGGAGGTCTGAATTACATTGCTACTATTCTAAACATGCGAACCAAAGGTATGAGCATGACCAGATTGCCGCTTACCATTTGGGCATTATTCTTTACAGCTGTATTGGGCGTATTGTCTTTCCCGGTTTTGTTGTCAGGATTTATCTTATTGATTTTTGATAGAAATTTTGGAACGAGTTTTTACTTAAGTGATATTTATGTAAATGGAGTGGGTGCTTTACCAAACGAGGGTGGAAGTGCAATTCTTTATCAACACTTATTTTGGTTCTTAGGACACCCTGAGGTTTATATCATCATTCTTCCTGCTATGGGTATTGTATCTGAAGTGATGAGTATCAACTCACGGAAGCCGGTGTTTGGCTATATGGCAATGGTAGGTTCATTATTTGCAATTGCAATACTTGCATTTCTTGTTTGGGCACACCATATGTTTGTATCGGGTTTAAACCCATTCCTCGGATCATTCTTTGTACTTCTAACATTGTTGATAGCAGTACCTTCAGCCATAAAAGTGTTTAACTGGCTTACTACACTTTGGAGAGGAAATATCAGGTTTACGCCTGCCATGCTTTACTCCATTGGATTTGTAAGTATGTTTATTTCAGGAGGTCTTACAGGCGTATTCCTTGGAAACTCAGCATTGGATATTCACTTGCATGATACTTATTTCATTATTGCTCACTTCCATATTGTAATGGGTGTGGCCGGAATGTTTGGTATGTTTACTGGTATTTATCATTGGTTTCCAAAAATGTATGGTCGGCACCTTAATAATACACTAGGATATATTCACTTCTGGGTGACATTCGTAGGTGCATACTTGATCTTTTGGCCAATGCACTACGAAGGATTAGCTGGTATGCCAAGAAGGTATTATGATTTTTCTAATTGGGAAAGTTTTAAAATGTTTGAAGGTGTGAACATTTTCATTACCATTGTTGCAACTGTTGTTTTCGCTGCACAATTGTTATTCCTTTTCAACTTCTTCTACTCTATGTTTAAAGGTAGAAAAAATACGAGCCAAAATCCTTGGGGTGCTACCACTTTAGAATGGACTACACCGGTAGAACCAATGCACGGAAACTGGCCTGGAGAAATTCCTGAAGTATATCGTTGGGCTTATGATTATGGTAGAGATGGAAAAGAATTCATTCAGCAAACAACACCGGTAGGGGCAGACGAATCTACCAATCATTAATAAGTAGCTTTTATTAAAGCTTATATAGAATAAAGCAATGCCCTGAAAACATCAGGGCATTGCTTATAAAAAATTGGTCTTGATAATTTGAATGGTGAGTACTACAGAAAATATTACTTCTAGCTATAAAGTAGCTGCCAAGGTGAAAGATTACTTTCAGCTTATCAAGTTTACTTTGAGTTTTACAGTCGTTTTTTCCTGTGTCATTTGTTATTTGCTTGCTCCTGGCATAACCTATAACCTTAAAATGGTTTCGGTGCTTTTTTTAGCGGGTATGTTGGTTACCGGTAGTGCAAATGCTATAAACCAGGCAGTTGAAAAAGATACAGATGCCTTAATGAAAAGAACCGGCAAAAGACCTGTTGCTGACGGAAGAATGTCTCAGCAGGAGGCTTACATTTTTGCTTTTGTTGCTGGAATAGCCGGTGTTTTGCTCATGTGGCAGTTTTTCAATATTGAATCGGCAATGCTTTCAGCTTTCAGTCTTTTCTTGTATGCATACATTTACACCCCTCTCAAAAAGATAAATTCTATAGCTGTACTTGTAGGAGCATTTCCCGGAGCACTGCCTTGTCTAATTGGTTGGGTAGCAGGAACAGGGGAGTTTACAGCCGGCGGATGGATATTGTTTGCTGTACAATTTCTTTGGCAATTTCCACATTTCTGGGCCATTGCTTGGGTATCGCATACCGATTATACTAAGGCCGGTTTCAAGTTGCTACCTGCTGACAAAGGACCTACGAAATTTACGGCACTTCAAGCGGTTATGTATTCAGTATTGATGATTCCCGTAGGTATTTTGCCTTATAAATTTGGAATTAGTGGTCAGATGAGTCTGTGGATATTGACACTGTGCAATCTTTTTATGGTGGTTCAGTGTGTGCGTTTATATGTAGCAATGGATGTGAAATCTGCAAGGAGAGTAATGTTTAGCAGCTATATTTATTTGCCAATTATTTTATTGGCAATGTTAATGGATAAAGTGGGTGGTTGAAATATTAAATTATTAATGTGATGATGGCAGCGATGAGTGATCAACAGAGAAAAAGAATACATCCGTATAAATTTACATTGCTGGTAGCAATGGCGAGTCTATTGATGATGTTTGCAGGTTTTACTAGTGCTTACATTGTAAAGAGAGCGGATAGTAATTGGTTGGAGTTTAGTTTACCGCCGGTTTTTTTGTATTCAACTTTGGTTATTTTGTTGAGCAGCTTAACCCTGCATCTTGCTGGAAAGGCTTTTAAAGCAAGAAACATGAAAAAATACAAGGTTTTGATCACTATAACGGCAGCTTTAGGTTTTTTATTCATGGCTTTGCAGTGGTCGGGTTTTATGTATATGCAGCAGCATGGTGTGCAGATAGTGGGAAGCAACAGTAACCCTTCTGGATCGTTTTTAGGGGTTATTACTGGTGTTCACATGTTGCACGTGCTTGGAGGGGTTGTTGTGCTAATTGTCTTGTTGTACAAAGCGTACAATAGAAAAAGTATTGTTTACAGCTCGCTGCCAATAGAAGTAGCTAGTTCATATTGGCACTTTGTAGATGCGATTTGGATATATCTCTTCATATTTTTTAATATGGTGAGTGGATAGAGGTTTTAATTTTTGAATAAAAGAAACAAAATAAAAAGTTAACCATTTTTTGATTTAGTTTCAACTTGACGTATAAATTTGCATACCTAACTTAAACAGAACAAATGGAAACAGCTGCAATTGCGCCACAAACAAAATTATGGGGAGGAGGAAAAAGCCCCTTCAGTGTGGAGTATGGTAAATTGATGATGTGGTATTTTTTAATGAGTGATGCTTTCACTTTCGGAGCATTTCTTATTGCTTATGGTACCAGTAGGTTTAGCAGCAATAGCTGGCCTGACCCAAACCAGGTTTTTAAGTCTTATCCCGGTGCTGCCGAATCAGCATATGCACCTTTGGTTTTTGTAAGTATTATGACCTTCATTCTCATTGTGAGTTCTGTAACCATGGTTTTGGCAGTACATGCGGGTCATGAAAGGAATAAAAAAGGGGTAGCGCTCAATCTTGTTTGGACCATTATTGGTGGTGCAGCTTTCTTGGGTTGTCAGGCATGGGAATGGACACATCTTCACCATGAAGGTGCCTGGTGGGGTAGCAATCCTTTTGTAAATGTTGATGGTTCAGCAGGTGCGCCCAACTTTACCAATTTCTTTTTTACTATAACCGGTTTCCATGGTTTTCACGTTTTTTCTGGTGTCGTTATTAATATCATTATGCTGATTATGACCATGCTTGGAACGTTTGAAAAAAAGGGCCATTACCTGATGATTGAAAAAGCTGGCTTGTACTGGCACTTTGTAGATCTTGTTTGGGTTTTTGTATTTACTTGTTTTTACCTTCTTTAATCACCAATCATTCACAAACAATTTAAATAGATATGGAACACACAACCTTAATTCACGAAGAACATCATACAGGAGGAACCAAAGAAATATGGAGAACCTTTTGGATATTGCTTGTATTAACATTGGTAGAACTCGCTTTTGGTTTTTGGATGATTGGGATGGAAAGCCATTCTTTACGACTAGCTGTTAAGGGTATCATTATCATTCTTATGATGGCGAAGGCTTTTTATATTGTCGCCTATTTTATGCACCTAAAAGCAGAGGTAAAAAATCTGATTATGACCATAGTGGTGCCGCTTACTCTTTTATTATGGGCTATTTTCGCATTTCTTTACGAGGGTAATTCTTTTAAGAATAACCGAAACACCCATGACAGATTTATGAATGAATCAAGCCTTCGCAAAGCACCTGCTGCCCACCATGGAGAAAATGAAAAACATGAGCAAAAGGAAGAAAAGCCTGCTAAAGCGGTGGAACAGTAATAATATTTAATCAAATAAATTATTCGAAACCATCGCCTCTTGTGCGATGGTTTCGCTTTTTAATATTATGAGTAAGAAAGCCCTAATTGCCATTTTTATTGCAATGGTCATTCCATTGATCGGTTATTTTATGGTAAAGTCGTTGAGCGAAGTAGCTGTAGTAATGCCGAAGCACTTCTATATAGACAGTATCGTTTCCAAAACCGTAGATGGAAAAACGTCAATAGATACTGTTTGGCATCGTACAGAAAACATACGGTTGGTAAACCAATTGGGAGATACCGTAAATTTATACGACATACAAAACAAGGTGATTGTAGCCGATTTCTTTTTCACCCGATGCCCTTCTATTTGTCCAACAATGACGAAGAATATGGCACGACTTCAGCAGTCTTTTTCTCACTACAATGAAGGCCGAAAAGTAATAGATTCTTCTATCGTTCGTTTCGTTTCGTTTACCATAGATCCAGAGAGAGATTCTGTTGAGGCCCTAAAAGCCTATGCAGATAAGTTTGGCGTAAACCATGATAATTGGTGGATGCTGACCGGCGACAAGAAAAAAATTTATGATTTTGCGCTCAACGAAGTAAAACTTGGTTTGGTAGATGGCGAATCTGTTGACACTTCCTTTATTCACTCACAGAAATTTGTATTGCTCGATAAAGAATATAAGGTGAGAGGCTATTATGACGGGTTGGATACGTTATCTCTTTCCAATCTTGCAAAGGATATTGGTTTGCTGATGTTGGAAAAAGATAAGAAGAAGAAAAGGAATATTTTTAAAGATTAAGTACTTTTTTAGTGGTGAAATAGTATCTGGGATAGTGTACTAACTGTTTGGATTTTTATTGCTTCCTATTTTCTGTAACGCTGAAAGGTTTGCCATCTTTTTAGACCCACTACAATGCGTGGATTTGCAGGTGAGGAACCTGTGAAGGCGGAAAGTTGCCTGCCCGACGGTTAGGCGGGGATGCTTTGGCTACCGTGTCGCGATTTTTCGGGATTTAAGGTTGAAGGGTGTGACAACAGTAATAATACTCAATATCAATTTTGGAAGCCTGATAGTCAACCGGAACTATGTTTTGAATTGAAGTTTATGTGGCAAAAACTTAACTACCTACACAAAAACCCTATAAAAACAAGATTGGTACATAAAGTAGAAGAGTATGTGTTGTGTAGTGCAGCTAATTAGGTTTTTGAAAACAAATTGGTAAGGTAAGCGCGGCATTGTTAGATCACTTACAAACAACATATACATAGTTCTTTGTTGGTTAATTTTGTGTCATTTTCAAAGACAGTCCCGTACGTACCGGGCATTTATCTTTGCTTCGAGGTGCGCTTTGGAACACCTCGAAGAACGGAGGAATGCATAAATTTAATAGATGTTAAAACATTTTTGTTGAAACCTCATTGTGCAATTTGTTGATGAAGAAAATTGCAATAATATGGGTATTGCAATACACAAATAATTTAATGCTCAACATTTACTTTACTTTTAGCCCTACCATAAAACAACTAATAAATGCGTGGAAAAATCAAACAAAATGACATCGTTTTTATTTGTTTGCTCGCACTTTTGGTATTAATAGTAAATGAAGGTTGGTCTCAACGGTATAATTATGTCAATGCTTTTACTACCGACAACGGCTTGCCAAGCAACCATGTGTATGATATGGCTGAAGATGATAAAGGTTTTCTTTGGATAGCTACCAACAATGGTGTTAGCCGATTTGATGGCAAATATTTTCAAAATTTTTCGGTGAAAGATGGGCTGCCTAGCAACGATGCCTTACAAATAGTGAAGGAGGGTAACGGCACTATTTGGGTAAACTGCTACAAAGAGCCGCCGGTTTATTTTGATGAACAAAGTAAGCGTTTTGTTGCCTTCACATCTAATAAACAAGTGAATGAGTTTGCCAAATCATTTTACAAAATGTTGCTTACAGATGAGGGCTTTCTCATTTTTTACAATACCTCAGGCAAACTTATTTTTAATAGCTATAAAAAAGACAACTGCTATTTGAAAAAATCTAACTTACTAGTCATCAATGGGAAACAATACACATTCATTGGCAATAAGGTGGACCAGATAAACAACAGGGCTGTTTATTTCATCAGAATAAGTGACGAAAAGCATGTGATAGATAGCTTGCCCATAAATAATGATAGCTATGTATTTAGTGAAGATAATATGTTTGGATATTACTCAGACAACGGCATTTACAAAATCGTATTCGAGCAGATGAATCCTTTGTTGTACCATATTGACTCTATTCGTTTTCCTTACCACGTATTTCAATACAGAAAGTTTGGAGCAAATGAAACGGCCATTATTACCAACAAGAAAATTTATTTCATAGACGAACAAAAATTTATTGTCCTTGATTCTATAGACAATATGGTAATTGCCAACAACATTTTTTGCGATAACAATTACAATGCCTGGCTGGCAACTTTAGATAATGGATTGAAACTGTACAAACCGAATGGTATAGGTCAATTGAAAATGCCTGAAAATTTTATACAGCTTAACTTTCTTAGCATTGCTTCAAATGACAAAGGAGAATTGTTTGCTGGTAATTATTATGGTGAGATGTTACACCAAAGCCATCATTTGTTGCAAAAGCATGTATTATCAACCGACCCACGGGCCTATTGGTTAAGGAAAACAGTGCTGATGAAAAATCATGTAGTTGTTTTAAACGATTACTTCTGTAGTATAGATTATACTCGACAGATAAAGTTGAAAAATATTAAGGGCGACTACTCTTCTCCAAAATCTGCGGCTGCACTCAACGACAGCGTTATTATCATCGGCACTATTCATGGATTAATAGAGCTAAATATCAACACGGGAAACTACCATTCGCTCAATAGCATTCACGATCGTACACTCAGTCTTGTAAAAGGAGCTGGAAATGTCATTTATTATATTGGTCGCGATGGCTTGTATCAGTACGATTTTGACAGAAATATAGATAGGCGCATACCACTTAACAATACTTTGCAAAAAGACAAACTAGCGGCTTTGGCTTTTTCTTCTGACAGCACATTGTGGGCAGCCACCACCAATGGCAATATGGTTGTTGTAAAAAATAATAAGCCCATTGCTAATGTAAGCTATCTCATAGGATTGCCAAATAACATTTTGTGTATGTCAGTTTTCAAAAACACAGTATGGGTAGGAAGTCAAAGTGGTATTTCGGTTATTACTTACTCTTTTAAAAATGGGGCGATTTCATATCGCTTAAATAATATTTCCAAAACAGATGGACTACCGAGCAATGTTATTAATGACTTTACATTTTACAAAGACACAGTATATGCAGCAACCGAAAAAGGTATTGCCAAAATACCTTTCTACTACAAGGCTTTCAATACAGAAATTGTACCGCGGCTTACAGAAGTAAAAGTAAATCAGCAACGAGTACCAATAGCCAATGATTTCAAATTTTCGTCGAACCAAAACAATATAGTACTAACCTTTGCAGGCGTGGATTTAACGGGTCATTTTCTTCAACTGCAATATGCTACAGACAACGATTCGCTTTGGATAGATTTACAAGGAAATACACTTAATACGCAGCTTTACAGTGGCGACCATCAAATAAAAATAAGGGCAGTAGATGTAAACAATAGAATAAGTAAAAGCGAGTTGAAACTAAGCTTTACAATTGCTACTCCTTTTTATAAAAGTTGGTGGTTTATTTCGCTTGCCGCATTGTTTTTTCCGGCTATGTTGTTTTGG
>JANPHE010000329.1:0-22823 GCA_031424295.1 Segetibacter sp.
GACAAAAATGCTAGTGTTTGCGAAGGATCTTCATTCGATTTAACTTCAGTTTTTCCTGTTACTGGGCTAATTACAGTTTGGTCATTAAACGGAGTATCAGTTTCAAGACCCGATTCAGTAACAGTGGGAGGAACCTATAAACTTATTGCGCTTAACAGCAGTAAATGTAGTGATACCGCCCAAGTCGTGTTAACTATCATTAGCAGGATTCAACTCGGTTCAGACAAAACTGTCACAATTTGTCCGGGAGTTAGCACAGATCTAACTACATTGTTTAATACTACAGGTTTATCAGTGAGTTGGACAAAAAATGGTACTCCAGTGACCAATCCATCTTCTGTTAATATTGCAGGGGCCTATCAAATTGTTGTTACAGATGGGGTAAGTTGTCCGGATACTGCAATTGCTACAATTTCAATTGCAAGTTCAATTCCAGGGCCTCCATTTAAAGTTGCGATTTGTCCTAAACAAATTCCATACTTGTGGAAAGGAAAGGGATATTCTACATCCGGCATTTATTATGATACGCTATCCAGTGTTTCTGGTTGCGATTCGGTCATTACGCTTCAACTAACAGTAAATGCAAACAGTTCGAGCACAACAAGTGTAAATGTTTGCCCGAGTCAGATCCCTTATTTATGGAATGGCAGCACTTATTCTGCTACTGGAACTTACAATAAAACTATATTAAATGCTGCCGGATGTGATTCTGTGATGACACTTCAACTATTTGTAAAATCTGCAACATCAAGCACAAATAATGTCAATATTTGTCCTAACCAAACGCCTTATGTATGGAATGGCAGCGCCTACAGTTCAACAGGAATTTATACATTTAAAACCATTAATTCACAAGGGTGCGACTCCATTGCAACGCTTGATCTTACCGTTAACGCTATCCCTGCAGCAGTATTTGCTGCAAGCAATTCGCCCGTTTGTTCTGGAACATCTATTGATCTAACAGCCACTTCAGTTGTAGGAGGAAGTTACACATGGACAGGTCCGGGGAACTTTAAATCTAATGAACAAAACCCTTCCATTTTAGATATTACAAGTGGACAAGGTGGTTTTTATTCTGTAACAGTATCTGTAAATGGGTGTCCAAGTCCTGCTACGACTACCCGAGTTGATATTTTGCAATCACCCGTTATTAATCTTGGTTTCGATAAACAAGCATATGAAGGTGATACAGTTGTATTAAATCCTCAGATAACAGGCAATCCAATTAAGTTTCTTTGGACTCCCTCAGATTATTTTATAACAAATGACAGTATTCGGAACCCATCAATTCTTGCCGTAACTACTATGCAATATAGTTTAGTTGTTACAGGGTCTAATACTTGTTTATCTAAGCCGGATTATATTACTGTAAAAGTATTGACAAGAATAAAACCTTACAATATTCCAAATAGTTTTTCTCCAAATGCAGATGGTATAAATGATAAATGGGTAATTAAAGATCTTGCTGCTTTTCAAAAAGCAAGTGTACAGGTATTTACCAGAAATGGCGACCCTGTCTTTAGCATAGAAGGAGTTTACAAAAGTTGGGATGGAACCGCAGGCAACAAACTTTTGCCTGCCGGAATTTACTATTATGTGATTAAAGCAAAACCAGATTCCAAGCCAATAACCGGATGGGTCTCCATTTTTAAGTAATCATTAATAAATATATTACAACACATTAGAAGATAGCCTTTATCTTCATTTAAATTATTTGCATGTTTGCAATAGAAACCAAAGATTTATCTTTCGCATACTCTGCTCGATATAAAGCGGTAAACAACATATCACTTCAGGTACCGGATCAATGTATATATGGTTTTCTTGGGCCTAATGGTGCCGGCAAAACAACCACAATAAGATTGCTAGCAGCAATGCTACTTTCCGATTCGGATAATGTCTTTATTCAGGGAAAGTCTTTGCAAAAGCAAAGAAGAGAGATTTTCAGATCGGTTGGGATGCTGATTGAAACCCCATCACTTTACTTGCACCTATCGGGTGAAGAAAATTTGAAAATTATTACTACGCTCAGAGATATTCATCCTAAAGTCATTAGCGAAATACTTGCTCAAGTTGGACTAACTGATGCTGCAAAAGTAAAAGTTGGGAAGTATTCACTAGGCATGAAACAGCGGCTTGGTATTGGGATGGCATTGCTGCCTCAGCCCCAATTGTTGGTTTTAGATGAACCTGCCAACGGATTAGATCCTAATGGAATTATTGAAATCAGGGAACTCCTGATAACGCTGAATAAAGAACACGGAAAAACAGTTTTTGTATCGAGCCACCTACTGACTGAAGTAGAAAAAATGTGTTCCCATATTGGCATCATTAACAAAGGTGTGATGAAGTACCAGGGTACACTTCAAAATATGAAAGAGACCGCTTATGCCTCCGGCGAAGTTCTTTTCAAAATTCCAAATACTTCAGAATATATACATACAGTTCAAAATGCTTTTCCACAAGCAAGGCAGGTATCTCAAGATGAAATGCTGTTTTCTTTTATGGATCAGCAAGAAGTCACCACCATAAATCGCACCCTTGTTAATCAAAACATTCCAGTCACAGGTATTCACGTAAGAGGTGGATTGGAGGATTGGTTTATGCAAATCATTGATCAGAATAACAAATAATACGAATGAACAATTACGTAAACGCTTTTAAAACCGAATGGCAAAAACTTAAACATTCCGGTACATTTTGGATTTGCTTTGGTGCAAGTGCTTTTGTACCGCTGATACAAACATTGGCCTATTTCTTTGCTGATATTGGCAATGGAAGGCAGGACAATGATATTTGGAATAGCTTTATAAAGACCAATTTCACCGCTTTTACCGGATTTTTCTTCCCCATTTTTATGGTGATTATAGTTGCAAGAGTTGTTTACCTCGAACACAGATCCGACACCTGGAAATTGCTGGAAACCCAACCCGTGCCTCGGTTGTCCCTTTTTTTGGGCAAATGGGGCATTTCGATTCTCATCTCATTACTATGTTTGCTTGGTGTACTGGCATTTGCATTAATTGGTGGTTTTACCCTACAAATTTTTAAATCAAAACTGGGGTTTGAAAAGTCGAGCATTGATTGGTTCATCGTATTGAAAGCTATTAGCAGGTATTGGGTAGCTTCTTTTGGTTTCATAGCCATTCAATATTTTTTGGGCTTGTGGAATAAAAGCTTTGCACTACCATTATCCGCTGGTTTGGTTGCAACCATAGCTGGATCTATTTTGGCGGGCTTTGGCATTTGGACATGGTGGCCATATTCAGCACCGTCTTATACTTCTGCTACATTTTCCGGAAGTCTTACCGGCCAAATGCTCATGCATCAGGAAAAAATGAGCATACTGTGGGCTACACTGTTTTTAACTGCGGGGTACCAATTGTTTGTCAGAAAAAGTTTTGTAAAAGCCGCATTTGTCCCTTTTACAAGATTGATTGCTTCCATTTTTACTGTGCTCATTTTTACTGCAATGGCTTATTATATCAACAAGCCTGTTGAACTAAAAAGATATACCAGAACAGTTGTGGCGGGTCATATTAAATCTGAAAAACCAGTTTTGTCGCTTGTTGTGCTCAGGCAACCGGCTTTTGATACCATCCTTAATATTCCGGTGGTAGATGGCAATTTTCATGGGGTGATCAACGAATCTATTGATGCCGGTTTTTACTCCATTGGAACAAGTGCCATGACGATAGGTGTATTTTTTGGCAACAATGACAGCACATACTTGGAATTGGATGCAAATAAATTGAGCAGAAAATCAACTATCTCCGGAACACGGATAGCTGAAAACGAATATGAGAAGAAAAATGACGAAAACTTTGTGCTGAGTTCTCTTACAAATTTTCCATATGACTACAAACCTGAAGAATACGCCAACCAGTTGCTTGATATTTGGGAGGATGGATTAAAAGACATCAACAGTTTCAAAACTGCAGACAATATAATGCCTGCTCAAGATTTTAGAAAAGTGCAGGAAAAATTGCTAGCCATACGATTATTGAAATTGGCAGAGGTTACTTACCCACAAGTGTTTAATCTTTACAATCCAAACGATAAGTATCAATTTCCAAAAAAATTGGATAAGCTAAAGGCGTATGCAAATATTAATGACAATGATTTAGTAAGCTATGGAAGTTTTACGGACTATATGTATGAAACTATTCGTTCAAAGTCTGGTTCTAATGACAGTACTTACTTTGCTTTGGTAGAAAATGACATTAAAAATCAGCAATTAAAAGATGTATTGTATTTTAAAGCAATAAATGGCACTTTGAGCAAATTAAAAGACAGTACTTTTAGAAATTATTATCTAAACAGATTTATCCGATACATTAAAAATGACAAGTTCAAAAATAAATTATACGCAACTAACAATAGGTTCAATAATTTGCAACGGGGTAAATTAGCCTACATTTTTAAAGGTGAAGCATTGAATGGAGCGGAAATGATTTTAGCCCAACTAGCCAATCGGTATGTAGTGATAGATGTATGGGCCACATGGTGCGGTCCTTGTACAAAAGAAAGTCCATTCTTTGAAGAATTAGCCGAAAAATATACAAGCGATAAAGTAAGCTTTATGGCCTTGTCTATAGATGAAGATAAAAAAGCATGGCAGATGAAAGCTCCCTATAAATCAAAAAAAGTAATCCAACTTTTAGCAAAAAATGAAGGAGAAACGTTTACGACAGCATATGCGATTTCAACTATTCCTAGGTTTATGCTTATTGATCCTGAAGGGAGAATAGTGGATGCCAACCTTCCTCCCCCATCCAATCCGGAATTTGACAATATTTTAAATCGTGAAATCCCTTTTTTGGCAGATGGTAATTTTAGTCGCTTTAAAAGGAGCTTCTAATTGTAACAATCAGCAAATAATTACATCCCTTATTTATCTTTTTTACTAATAATGGTATCATTTCATAAATATTACGTATTTTTAATTTCAATAAACCTAGGCAACGTATCCAACGATTTATGAATCTTTGTATTTAAATATTCACATGAATAGAATATTTCTATTATTTTTTATTTTTTATTCATTTACTACCACTGGACAATCATTATCGAACAGAGGTAAAGAATTCTGGGTTGGATATGGTCACAACACTTTATTTGTCTTAGATAACGGTGCAGGACCAAATTCACAAGAATTGGTGCTTTATTTATCTGCTGAACAAGCAGCTACAGTAACTGTAAGCATTAACGAAACTGCCTATTCACAAACTTATAATATACCTGCCAATTCAGTTATTCAAACCGCTCCTATTCCAAAATCAGGCTCTGATGATGCAAGGTTAACAACAGAAGGATTAAGCACAAAAGGTATTCATATAACAAGTGATGTACCTATAGTAGCTTATGCACACCAATATGGCTTCAACTCTAGTGGTGCCACTATGTTAATGCCGGTAGAAACCTATGGCCTAACTTATTACTCATTAAATTATACACAACAAAGTAATGCAACCCCGGCATATTCCTGGTTTTATGTGGTGGCAAGTGAAAATAACACAAAACTAGAGATAACACCATCGGCATTAACTGTGGGCGGAAACCCCGCCGGAGTAACCTTCAATGTAACACTTAATAAAGGTGAGATTTATAATGTTTTTGGAGAAGTAACGGGCTTTTCTGGCAATGATCTGACAGGCAGTAAAGTAAAATCTGTTGTTGGCAGCGATGGCATCTGCCATCCGATTGCTGTATTTTCAGGAAGCAGTAGAATAATTATTTGTGGCAACAGCGGTGATGTAATGCAGCAACAAATATTTCCTTCCAGTGCCTGGGGAACAACATACCTAACCTATCCATCTGTTAACACCAATAATGTAGCACAGACAAATACGAATTTTTACCGCATTGCTGTAAGAGACCCCAATACCATCGTGAAAAAAAATGGTGTTGTGATGTCGGGACTTATCAATAACTTCTATTACGAATTCAATAGTTCTGCAGGTGATTTTATTGTTGCGGATAAGCCCATCCTGATGTCTCAGTATATTCCCTCTATGCAAAATTGTGCTTCCTACTCAGGAAATGGTGATCCTGAAATGTTTTTCTTAAGCCCTCTGGAACAATCGATAAATAAGGCCGCGTTTTATACTACCTCCAATCAAAGTATTGCAAATAATTATTTGGTCGTCATTCTTAGAAATACGGGAGTCGCAAGTTTATTAATTGACGGAAGTAATGTATTTGACCTGTTAATTCCTCATCCAAGAAATGCCCAATACAGAGTAGTTGTAAAAACCCTAACCTCCAATCAACAGCATACTATTGTAAGCGATTCTTCATTTAATGCCATTACCTATGGCCTTGGATTTGTTGAAAGCTATGGGTACAATGCCGGTACAGCCATCAATAACCTTGAAATTCTTCCTGCCATACAAAATACCTTAAGTCAGACAGGTTTAAGTAGTTCTTTTACATGTCCAAAATCTCCGTTTAAAATAACAGTAAGACTCGCTTACCGCCCTACTAAGATTGAATGGAAATTTAGCCAGGTATCAAAATTCTCCCCTAATATTGATACAACCATCTTAAATCCATTACCAGTTGATTCTGCATTAGTCAGAGCACGTTTATACTATTTATATAACCTTCCAAGAGATTATTACTTTTCAGATACAGGTACTTATTTAGTACCAATTACCATTACTGCTCCAGAGATAGACAATTGCAACAACACATTAGACTTATCCTATCCAATTACCGTAAAGACTGGTCCAAAGCCATTTTTCAATTCAGTATATACTAAGTGCATAGCAGATACTGCTATTATGACGGCAACAAACATTGCAGGCTTTAACATAACCCGGTGGAATTGGACCTATGATAATCCTGGAACTTCAACCGGCAATCCTGGCAAAAATGCCTTCAATTTTAATGGTTCACATCCTACTAAATTGCAGGTTGTAGCTGACAATGGCTGTGTTGGAGATACCATTATTTCCATTGTAACAAGTAAGCCTACTGCCACCTTTGGCATTTCTCCTCCGTCGACCTGCATGGGAAATTCTATTATTTTTTCAGATACATCTTCCTTTGCAGGCACTTTACAGTCATGGTATTGGGATTTTGGAATTGGTCAATTAACAGCTTTTAATAACAATCCAGTAACCATCAATTTCCCATCTCCAGGATCTTATACTATAAAACACGTTGCGAACAGCAATAGTTCTTGTAGAAGCGATACCACAATAAGAACCCTAAAAGTTTTTGCAAAACCAATTGTAAAATTTGGTGTAAAGGCCGGATGTGCCAAGAATGGAACCGTAACTTTTAGTGATAGTACTATAATTTCTGACGGGCAAACAATCAATTATTCGTGGTTTTTTGGCGATCCAACTGCAACCCTTGCAAATCCCGATACTTCATCTGTAAAAAATCCAATTCATACTTATACTATCGCAGGTAGTTATAATATAAAACTGGTTATCACTACTGCAAATGGGTGCAAAGACAGCATTACACAAAATATTGTAGTCAACCCATTTCCAATAGCAGGTTTTACCATTAATGCAAATGCCCAATGTAAAACAAGCAATAGTTTCACTTTTACAAACACTTCTTCCATTTCCGGCGGTACGATTTCCTACCAATGGAGTTTTGGCGATGGAAATACTTCAACTGCTATCAGTCCCACATATACTTATGTTTCCACAGGAATATACAATGTAAAGTTGGTCGTTACTTCGAATAACGGATGCAAGGATAGCGTTACTCAAATCGTAACTGTAAACCCAATACCTGTTGTTGGTTTTAATATCAATAACATTTCCCAATGTGTAAATGCCAATAGTTTCACATTTACCAATACTTCAACTATTACTGCTGGAACATTAACGCATTTATGGAATTTCGGTGACGGAAATGCTTCAACATCTACTAGCCCGGTTCATACTTACTCAACTGCCGGACTATACACTATTGTTCTTGTTACTACCACAAATAATGGATGCAAAGACAGTATCAGCAAGACCATAACAGTTAATCCTAAACCGGTTGTATTATTTACAATCAATGCCAATACGCAATGCCTTACAGGCAACAGTTTTGTATTTACCAATACATCTACCATTTCTTCAGGTACCATTTCGAACTTTTGGAGCTTTGGTGATGGGGCAACTGCTACAACCTTAAGCCCAACACACATTTACGCTTCATCCGGTACCTACATAGTTAAGCTTGTATCTACTTCCAATAACGGATGTAAAGACAGTACTGCCCAAACAATAACAGTCCTGACAAACCCTTCTGTTGGTTTTACTGTCAGCAATGCCATTCAATGCCTTGTAGGAAACAGTTTTACTTTTACAAATACATCTTCAGTTTCCATAGGTACCATTACTTACCAATGGAGTTTTGGAGATGGAGGTACTTCAATATCAACTAATCCAAACTATACTTATTTATCTTCCGGAGTATTTAATGTAAAACTAATTGTCACCTCTAACAACGGTTGTAAAGACAGCCTTAGCAAAACTGTTACAGTAAACCCTAAACCTTTGGTGGCATTCTCAATCAATAACAACACACAATGCTTAAATGGTAACAACTTCACTTTTACAAACACAAGTTCAATAGTTGCAGGCAGCTTATTGTATGTCTGGACTTTTGGCGATGGAGGAAACTCAACTGCTACCACCGTTTCCCACAGCTATGCCACCCCCGGAACCTATTCTGTAAAACTAATTGCCACATCGGGCAATGGCTGCAAGGACAGTGCCAGTCAATCAGTCGTAATAAACCCCAAACCTATTGTTTCATTTACTGTTAACAATGCTTCACAATGTATAAACGGAAACAGCTTTACATTTTCCAATACTTCTGTTGTTTCCGCAGGAACAATTTCTTACTTATGGAGTTTTGGTGATGGCAATACATCTTCTGCATCCAACCCAACTTACAACTATGCTACCTCAGGGACATATCAGGTAAAATTACTAGTCACTACAAACAATGGATGCAAAGACAGCCTGATACAAACAATTACAGTTTATCAAAAACCAATAGTTGGCTTTACCATCAACAATATGAACCAATGCTTAAAAGGCAATAATTTCATATTTACAAATACTTCTTCAATTTTATCCGGACCACTTACCTATCAGTGGAATTTCGGTGATGGCAGTTCCTCTACGACCCCCAATCCGAATCACGTATATGCAGCATCAGGGAACTTCATTGTTAAGTTGATTGCTACATCTAATAACGATTGCAAAGACAGCATTAGCATACCAGTAAACGTCAATGTATCACCAACTTCAGCCTTCACAATCAATGCCGTATCACAATGTATTGCAACAAATAATTTTCAATTTACAAATACATCATTTATATCTTCTGGAACAATTTCCTATCAATGGAATTATGGAGACGGAAATGGCGCTGTTAGCTCAAATGCAGCTAATGTTTACGCCTTTCCAGGAAATTATAATGTAAAATTGGTAGCAACCTCTAACAATGGCTGTAAAGACAGTATTAGCCAGCTCGTCATTGTAAATCCTAAGCCTACAGTTAGCTTTACAATAAATAAAAGTGTACAGTGCGAAAGCGGCAACAGCTTTTCTTTTTCCAATACTTCTTCCATTGCTTCCGGAACCATGAATCACCAATGGTATTTTGGTGATGGAGCTACGGCCAATACGCTAAATGCCACACACAGTTATACATCTGCAGGTATTTATACTATTAAACTGGTAGTTACTTCTAACAACGGATGTAAAGATAGCAGTAGCCAAATTGTTACTGTCAACAATAGCCCTTTACCTGGCTTTACTATTAATGCCACTCCGCAATGCCTCAAAGGAAATAATTTTTCATTTACAAATAATTCGACAATTGCTTCTGGAACATTATCTTACCAATGGAATTTGGGAGATGGAAACACCGCAATGTCAACCAACGCAACCAATGCATATTTAAGCGCAGGAACTTTTAGTGTCAAACTTGTTGCCGCTTCCGCAAATGGCTGTAAAGACAGCATAATCAAATCTGTAATTGTATCCCCATTACCTGTATCTGGATTTAATATTAATAATCCAAGCCAATGCCTATCTAGCAATAATTTTGCGTTTTCCAATACTTCAACCATTACGTCGGGTACAATAGCTTACCAATGGAATTTTGGCGTTGGCGCAACTGCTATTGGAACAAATGCTAATCATTCGTATACAGCACCAGGAACTTATAATATAAAACTGTTGGTTACCTCCAACAATGGGTGTAAAGACAGTACCACCCAGGTAGTAAATGTGAATGAAGTCCCCACTGCGGGATTTATAATAAACAACAATGCCCAATGCGAAAGGGGTAACAGTTTCACATTTACCAATTCTTCAACAGTACCTTCCGGCCCAATAACTTATCAATGGAATTTTGGAGACGGAAATGCAGCTACCGGGATAAATCAAACGCATGTTTACCTTGTCCCAGGAACCTATTCAGTCAAATTAATAACCATTTCTGCAAATGGTTGCAAAGACAGCATCAGTAAAAGTGTAACCATTAATCCTACCCCGGTTGCCGGATTTAATATTAATGCTGCACAACAATGTATCAGAGGAAATAATTTTGTATTCACCAATACTTCAACTATTTCTTCTAAAACTATGACTTATCAGTGGTTTTTTGGTGACGGAAATTCCTCTACAGTTACCAATCCAACCCACAATTATGCATCTATTGGCATTTATACTATCAGATTAATTGTCACTTCTGCTAATGGATGTATTGATAGTATTTTAAGAAGTGTTGGTGTCTATGATATGCCTGTTTCCGGATTCAATATCAATTCCCCCAATCAATGTTTAGCTGGAAATAATTTCAATTTCACAAACACTTCTACCCTTTCATTAGGAATAATCACATCAGAATGGATTTATGGGGATGGCAATAAATCAATTAGCAATGATGCTACTCACTCCTATACAGCTGCTGGAAATTATACAGTAAAACTAATCGTAACTTCCACATATGGTTGCAAAGACAGCATTAGCAAATTTGTTATAGTAAATCCTCATCCGACTGCATCATATTCAGTCAATTCCGACACACAATGTATAAAGAACAATAACTTCATTTTTACCAATGGATCTACAATAACTTTAGGTACCATAACTTATCAATGGTCATTCGGTGATGGAAGTACCTCCATTACTACAAATGCTACACATAACTATTTAACTCCTGGCATTTACACGTTCAAATTGGTCGCTACATCAAACAATGGATGCAAAGACAGCACAAGTCAAGTGATAGTTGTAAACCCTGTTCCTGTTGCTTCATTTTCCATCAACAACAGTGCGCAATGCATCACGGGTAATAATTTTAGTTTTACCAACACTTCTACAATTGGCACAGGTACAGCAACGTATCAATGGAGTTTTGGTGATGGCAATTTTTCTTCAACAAACAACGCAACACACACCTATACCTCCCCTGGAACCTACATCGTAAAACTGGTTGTAAATTCAGTCAATGGATGCAAAGACAGCATTTCACAACCAGTAATTGTCAATCCAAAGCCTACAGCTGTATTTACAATAAACAACAATGCCCAATGTCTGGTCGGAAACAACTTCAATTTCACGAATACCAGTATAATAACTGCTGGAACAATTACCTATCAATGGAGCTTCGGCGACGGCAATACAACGACCTCCACCAATGCTAATCATACTTATCTCGCAGCTGGAACCTATACCGTTAAATTGCTTGCTATCTCAAACAATGGTTGCCAAGACAGCGTTAGCCAAGACGTGACAGTAAACCCTAAACCAGTACCAAACTTTACTATAAATAACAATGCACAGTGCCTTGTTGGAAACAACTTTAGCTTTACAAATAACTCCACTGTTTCAACAGGCACATTAACCTACCAATGGAATTTTGGTGACGGTAATTTCTCCACTTCAGTAAATGCATTTCATACCTATACAGCGGCAGGTAGTTACACAGTTAAACTGGTAGTGTTCTCTAATAACAGTTGCAAAGATAGTATCACGCAGAATATCACAGTAAACCCAATGCCTTCGGTCACCTTTACAATCAATAACAATGCGCAGTGTCTGGTTGGCAACAGCTTTACATTTACCAATACATCATCAATTTCTTCAGGAACTGTGACTTATTTTTGGAGCTTTGGTGATGGCACGTTCTCTACAAATCCAAATGCCATTCATAATTATGCAATTAGTGGAACATTCCCTGTGAAATTGGTTGCCACATCCAGCAATGGCTGTAAAGACAGTCTTACCCAAACAATCACGGTGAACTCAATGCCACTTGCCGCATTTAATATTAATAATGTTACGCAATGTCAGGTTGGCAATAATTTTGTATTCACGAATACTTCATCCATTTTATCAGGAACGCTATTTTACCAATGGAGCTTTGGTGATGGTGGAACTTCAACATCTGCAAGCCCAAATCATTCTTACATTTCTGCTGGCACATACACAGTGAAGTTATTGGTTACTTCTTCAAATGGCTGCAAGGATAGTATCAGTAAAACAGTTACTATTAACCATAAACCTACAGTTGGTTTTGGCATCAACAACCTGTCACAATGCTTGGTTGGAAATAACTTTATTTTTACCAACGGATCAAGCATTACTACCGGCACTTTAAATTACCAATGGAGTTTTGGCGACGGTGGTTTGTCTAATCAAACCAGCCCCTCACATACATACACTACTCCAGGTAGATTCACTGTAAAATTAATAGCTTTTTCAGCTAACGGCTGCATAGATAGCCTATCGAAAACAGTTACAGTAAATCCAAAACCAACAGTGGGTTTTACGATCAATGCCTCGACCCAATGTTTTAAAGGAAACAATTTCATTCTAACAAATACCTCAACCATATCTTCCGGAACAATCACATACAATTGGACATTTGGCGACGGAGGCTTCTCAACGGCAACGAATCCTGCTCATACATATAGTGCGGCAGGTAATTATATTATTAAGTTGATTGTCACTTCAGGAAATGGTTGCAAAGACAGCATCAGCCAGACAATTACAGTTAATCCAATGCCATTTGTTGGCTTCAACACCAACAACGCAACCCAATGTTTAAGTGGAAATAATTTCGTGTTTTCAAATACGTCAACCATACCTTCAGGTACTATGACTTACCTGTGGAGCTTTGGCGATGGTGCCATTTCAACAGCGGTCAATTCAAACCACATTTGCACTTCACCAGGATCCTATTCTATTAAACTAATCGCAACTTCTAACCTTGGATGTAAAGACAGTATTACCCAAATAGTGACTGTTAATCCAATGCCAGCTGTAGCATTCACAATTAATTCAGATACGCAATGTTTGAAGAATAACAACTTCATTATCACCAACAATTCCGGCATCACTGCTGGATCGGTTAACTACCAATGGTCGTTTGGCGATGGCAGTTTTTCAACTGCTTTAAATGTTACACATAATTATCTGACTGCAGGCAATTATACTGTCAAGTTGGTTGTTACTTCAAATAATGGATGTAAAGACAGCATTAGCAAAAGTGTTGTCGTAAACCCTGTACCGGCAGTATCCTTCACTATCAATAGCAATGCCCAATGTTTAGCTGGCAACAATTTCACTTTCACAAATACATCAGCCATCACATCTGGAAGTGTTTCTTATCAATGGTTTTTTGGAGATGGAGGCACTTCAACAAACCCAAATCCAAATCACATTTACACATCTTCCGGAAGCTATACGATTAAACTAATCGCAACTTCTAATACCGGATGTAAAGACAGCATTACACAAACAGTAGTTGTTAATCCTGTACCTGCAGTTGCATTTACAATCAATGCTGCTACCCAATGTCTAAAAAACAATAATTTTATTTTCACCAATAATTCCAGTATAACTGCTGGCTCTGTTACTTATCAATGGACTTTCGGCGATGGCAGTTTCTCAACAACAACAAATACAACGCATAACTATGCGGCACCCGGCAATTATACAGTAAAACTGGTCGTAACTTCCAATAACGGATGCAAGGATAGCACATTTAAAACCGTTGTAGTAAATTCCATACCGGCGTCATCATTTACCATCAACAACAATGGGCAATGTCAGGCTGGAAATAGTTTTAGCTTTACCAATACTTCTACGATTGGATCGGGCTCACTAACTTATCAATGGAGTTTTGGTGATGGCAGTTTTTCTACTTCAACCAATCCCGTACATACCTTCGCAAATATTGGAACGTATAGTGTGAAGTTGGTTGCCGTTTCAAACAACGGATGCAAAGACAGCAGCACGCAAACAGTAACAGTTTATCCAATGCCGAAACCAGCATTTAATGTTTCCAACAGTATACAATGCGTAGCAGGCAACAACTTTACCTTTACCAATACCACTACATTAATAGCTGGAACCTTTAACTTCCAATGGAGTTTTGGGGACGGAAATATTGCTACAACTTCTAATGCCAGCCATACTT
Source organism: Segetibacter sp. (assembly GCA_031424295.1). GTDB lineage: Bacteria > Bacteroidota > Bacteroidia > Chitinophagales > Chitinophagaceae > Segetibacter. Next base: position 14,464 of record JANPHE010000329.1, read on the forward strand.
ATTTAGTAGCAGGAAACTATACGGTTAAACTGATTGCCATTTCTAACAATGGATGTAAGGACAGCATCAGCCAAACTGTAACAGTTAATCCTAAACCAACACCGGCATTTACCATCAACAACATATCTCAATGCCTCGTTGGCAACAGCTTTAATTTTACAAATACTTCAACAATATCAACCGGAACCTTAACGTACTTATGGAGCTTCGGTGATGGCAATTTCTCTTCATCATCTAATGCATTTCATAGCTATGCTACTGCTGGTAATTATACAGTTAAAATGGTTGCCATTTCCAGCAATGGATGCAAAGACAGCATCACACAAAATATCACTGTAAACCCAATGCCCGCTGCAACTTTTTCGACCAATAGTATTGCACAATGTTTGGTCGGCAATAGCTTTACATTTACCAGTACTTCTACTATAGTTTCAGGTGCATTGACTTATCAATGGTTCTTTGGAGATGGCAATTCTTCAACAGGAAATATTTCTACAAATAGTTATACAGCACCAAGTTCTTATTCTGTTAAGTTAATAGCAACATCAAACAATGGATGCAAAGACAGTATCAGCCAACCCGTGATTGTAAACCCCATGCCAAATGCCGGGTTTAGTATTAATCTATTATCACAATGCATAAAAAACAACAGCTTCAGTTTTACCAATACCTCTAATATCGCAAACGGAACACTGTCCTATTTATGGGATTTTGGAGATGGCAGTACATCTACCCTTCTAAATACTACTCATAGTTATACAAGTGCAGGACCAAAAATTGTAAGACTAATTGCCATATCTAATAGTGGTTGTAAAGATACCAGCACGCAAACAATTACAGTAACGCCTATGCCTGTGGCATCCTTTACTATTGACAATGCAGGTCAGTGTTTATACGGCAACAATTTCAACTTTTCCAATACCTCTACGCCATCACCAACTACACTTTCCTCGTTCTGGACTTTTGGTGATGTCGGAACTTCTAATACAACAAATGCAACCCGTATTTTTTCAACCATAGGAACTTATGCTATCAAATTAATGGTAACTACTGTTGATGGATGCAAAGACAGCACCTCCAAAACAGTCATCGTTCATCCAATGCCTGCAGCATCATTTGTTATTGATAATCCACAACAATGCCTGAAAGGCAATCTATTCAATTTCACAAGCAATGCTAGTATCAGTAGTGGAACACTTACTCAATTGTGGAAGTTTGGTGATCTGCAATCCAGCGGTCTTACCAACTCAAATCATCATTATGCTGTAGCTGGAAATTTTACAGTTAAACAATTTGTAACAAGCAATTTTGGATGTATCGATAGTTTACTAAAAACAGTTACCGTACTTGCTAATCCAGTTGCATCATTCACCATTAATGATAATGAACAATGTTTGACCGGTAACAATTTCTTATTCTCAAATACATCTTCTCCTGATGCAACCTATACATGGAAATTTGATGACGGAACATCATTTAACACAAACATCGTTTTCAAACAATATAAAACAGCGGGAACTTTTCAAGCTACCCTATTTGGTAACGGAAATAATGGATGTCCATCCGATACCTTGAGCAAATTTGTAACGGTTTATAAAAATCCAACAGTTGATGCCGGATTCAATATTGTTTTAGTTGAAAATGAAATTGGAACGCTAAACCCTACAGTAACTGGCAATGATCTGAAATTCTTATGGACACCTTCAAAATACCTTAGCAGCACAACTGTATTTGGGCCAATGACAGCACCACTAGAAACTACTACCTACACATTAACAGCAACAGGTATTGGAGGTTGTACAGCTAGTGATACCATTAATGTAAAAGTCTTGAAAAAATTCAGTATTCCGAATGCATTTTCACCAAATGGAGATGGCATTAACGACACTTGGATTATTCGTTTTTTAAATGACTATCCCGGTTGTTCCGTCGAAGTTTTCAACAGGTTTGGATTATCCGTTTTTTATAGTATTGGATATTCAAACCCATGGAATGGTAATTCAAAAGGTGGCACGTTACCAATTGGCACCTATTACTACATCATTGATCCTAAAAATGGGCTTGAAAAGATTACTGGAAGTGTTACCATATTAAAGTAGAATTATACAAGTACATACCTTGACATATATGTGCTTGTATAATTGCGGACTTAACAAACAATACATAAATCCAACACAACCAACCAAAACAATTGTACCTATTAGAAAGCGTAAACGGCTATCAATTTTTATTACTATTCAATGCCGACTTTTGTCGTGATTTATTATAAATGGAACCAACAGAAAAAATAAAATTATCCCCGAAAGACATTCATACTTTCATCAACATTATAGGCGAAAAATATGTTTGCTGCGACTTGGAAGCATTAGAAAATTATGGTCATGATGAGACTGAAAAGCTTTTATATCTTCCATCTGTAGTTTTAAAACCCCGAACAGCAGAAGAAATCAGCGAAATACTAAAATACTGCAATGGGCTAAAAATACCGGTGACACCCCGGGGTGCGGGCACAGGATTAAGCGGTGCAGCTTTACCAAATCTTGGCGGCGTACTCCTCTCTACAGAACGACTAAACAGTATTCTGAATATTGACGAAAGAAACCTCCAGGTAATAACTGAACCGGGCGTTATTACTGAAGAACTTCAAAATGCAGTAAAAGAAAAAGACCTCTTCTATCCTCCCGACCCGAGCAGCAAAGGAAGTTGTTTCATTGGGGGAAATATAAGCGCCAATAGCGGCGGTCCCAAAGCAGTAAAGTATGGCGTAGTTCGTGACTATGTACTAAATCTGCAAGTCGTACTTCCTACAGGAGAAATCATATGGACAGGTGCCAATGTTTTAAAAAACTCAACCGGTTACAACCTTACCCAATTAATAGTAGGAAGTGAAGGTACCTTGTGCATTGTTACTAAGATTGTTTTAAAACTGATCCCTCATCCAAAGTTCGACCTGCTGATGTTGGTTCCATTCAAATCACTGGAAAAAGCGAGTGAAGCAGTAAGCGCCATTTTTCGTGCAGGATTTGTACCAAGCGGACTAGAGTTAGTAGAAGTGGAAGCGCTCAAAATAGTAAGTGATTATTTTAAAAATACAACCATCCCAATAGCCGATGATATAGCTGCGCACCTGATAGTAGAGGTAGATGGCAATAACATGGAGGTGTTGATGGGCGAAATGGAATCAATCAGCGAATTATTGATGCGGTATGAAGCAGCGGATGTACTATTTGCAGACAATGCCAGCCAAAAAGCTGAATTATGGAAACTACGACGTGGCGTAGCTGAAGCAGTCAAAATTGCCGGCTATACTATCGAAGAAGATACCGTCGTTCCGCGGGCATCTTTACCAGCACTTATCATAGGCATTAAAGAACTAGGCAAGCTATACAACTTTCATGCGGTGTGCTACGGCCATGCAGGAGATGGCAACCTTCACGTTCGTATCAAAAAACACGGCACCTCCAACAGCCAGGAAGATCCGGAAGTAATTGCCGGCATCAGGGCATTGTTTCAATTGGTACATAGCCTGGGGGGTACCATAAGTGGCGAACATGGTATCGGACTTATTCAAAAAAGATATTTAGACATTGTTTTTACTGAAACTCATTTAAATTTGATGCGTCAGATAAAAATGGCCTTCGATCCCAACAACATTTTAAACGCCGGAAAAATTTTCGATCTCAAATAAACAATACTTATGAAAAACCTGATTTTCGCATTATCCATGGTCTCCATATACTGCTCAGCTTTTGCACAGGATAAAGACCATTCATTCAAAAAAGAAAACATTTTTATAGGTGGCGCTATTGGGCTCGGATTAAGTGGTGGTGGATTTTCTGCCGGCGCCAATCCCGAAGTTGGCTACACTGTGGCCAAATGGTTTGATGCAGGCATAATCACCAACGTAAACTATTACTCCTATTCTGCCGAAGTGAACAACGGGGTAAGGCAACGCAGTTTTAACTATGGTGCAGGAATGTTTGTCAGATTGTATCCCATTCCAAACTTTTTTATTCAACTGCTTCCTGAATACAATTGGATAAAAACTTCGCTAAAAGACATTGCACTATATGGAACAGGTGAAGAAGTTAAACTATCGCAGGAAGCACCAAGTTTCTTATTGGGTGCCGGCTATGCCACCAGAGAAATTGGCAATACCAGTTTTTATACAGTCATCATGTTTGATGCAGGTAATAATGTAAACTCCCCATATGTAGGTTATCTTGGCAGCAAATACCCTATTTTAAGAACAGGCTTTAATTTTTATTTGCGTCCAAAAAAGAAATAACCTCCTCCACGGTGCTTGCAATTTTTATCCTTTCATCCCAGGGTTCGTAGAGAAATTTCGAATCCTGCATATGCTTAATATGATTTAACAAGTGATCGTAAAAACCGGCACTGTTCAGTATGATTATTTTTTTCTGGTGAATTTTCAATGTATTCCAGGTCAGTATTTCAAACAATTCGTCCAAGGTACCATAGCCACCAGGTAATATAATTGCCATATCGCACAAGTCATACATGATTTTTTTTCTGGCGTGCATATCTGCTACTACCTGCAGATCGGTAATGCCTTCATGCTGTTGCTCCCACCCTATCAGCAATTCAGGTATGATCCCTGTCACCCGGCCCCCGCTTGCTAATACTGCATTGGCAACTGATCCCATAATCCCTTTGTTACCACCTCCATAAATCAAGTGAATATCATGCTTCCCCATATAGATACCCAAAGCTGTAGCATGCTCAGTATATAATGGTTGATTGCCCGATTGTGAACCACAAAAAACTGCTATAGAGGTTGCGCTCATTTTGTTCTTTTTATTTCAACAATATTAGGTCATTATTTTTTCCTACTTTTCAAGCTTTAATAATATTCCTTTTTATGTCGCCATTATTGCTTTTTGCTTTTGTTGCCGGATACTTTCTTTTGTTGTTGGGCGTTGCATGGTTCACCAGTAGAAACAGCAACAACGATACCTTTTTTATCGGCAACAAGAAAAGCAATTGGATGTTGGTCTCTTTTGGCATGATTGGAACATCACTTAGCGGTGTAACATTCGTAAGCGTGCCAGGTACTGTTGGTACAGGCGGCTTCGGATATTTTCAGGTAGTGATCGGATATTTCTTAGGATACTTTGTTGTCGCTTTTGTTTTGCTGCCACTGTATTACCGCATGAACCTTACTTCCATTTACAATTACTTGCTTAAACGATTTGGGTTTACTTCTTATAAAACAGGCGCCTTATTTTTTATCATATCCCGCACATTGGGTGCTACCGCAAGGCTTTACCTTGTTATCAATGTATTGCAAATTTTTATCCTCGACCAGATGCATGTTCCATTTATTGCCACTACGCTCATCATTCTTTTAATGATCATCCTATACACATTGGAAGGTGGTGTTCGCACCATTGTATTTACCGATACGCTACAAACTTCTTTCATGCTGCTTGGATTGTTAATTTGTGTATTCTTCATTATTGCTCAAATGAATTTTTCGGCAAAAGAAACGCTGACAGTATTAAAGCAACAGCACTATATGAAGCTGTTTAATACCGATTATAAAAGCGCTGGTTTCTTTTTGAAATCAATTGTTGGCGGTGCTTTTATTACGATTGCCATGACAGGCCTGGATCAGGAAATGATGCAAAAAAACATAAGTGTAAATACACTCAAAGACTCGCAAAAAAATATGCTTACACTTAGCTTCCTTCAGGGATGTGTCGTGTTTATTTTTCTTACACTAGGTGGCTTGTTGTATTTGTATGCCATCAGCAAAGGCGGTAGCTTTCAGGAAGTGTTCGTAAATGGGATACCGAAAACACAATTCTTATTGGACAATAAAAATGTTTTAGGCGACAATATCTTTCCGGAGATCGCATTTAATTATTTGCCGCCTTTCATAGGCATCATTTTTATTCTTGGTTTAATCTCTGCTTTGTTCCCAAGCGCCGATGGCGCATTGACGGCACTCACCTCTTCTTTTTGTATTGACATGATTGGATTAAAAAGAAACAACGCATGGGATGAAAACAAAAAGAAAAAAATTAGAATGACTGTACACATAATATTTGCTGTCGTCTTTTTTCTTTGCGTTATGATTTTCAAATGGATTGACAACCGATCCATCATTGACATCATTTTAAAAGTAGCAGGATATACTTATGGGCCCCTGCTCGGATTGTTTTCTTTCGGTATTTTATCTAAAAGAAAACTACCCGAAAATGCATGGATTCCTGCCATTTGTTTATTAGCTCCAGGCTTATGCTATGTACTAGCAGACAAGGCTGCCTTATGGTTTAATGGATACCAAATAGGCATTGAATTGCTCATCATAAATGGGATACTTACGTTTCTAGGATTGTCGTTGGTTTCACGCAAGGCAACCGCCGGCGAAAAAACAGACTTCTGAAACTTTATACAGCGTTACAATCATGCTTTTCCATTGCCAAAAAGTGTAAACCCCTCCGCTTTGTCTTTCTAATTAGCCGCGGCGGAGAGGAAACCCTAAGATATTGATTGCGACTCCTCCTAAAGATTGCCCGCCGATTGGATGATCGGAATGACAATGGGAACGGTGGAGTGGCAATGCGAAAGGCGGATTAATAATGAAGAATGCTGATTTTCATCTAAGCTTTGTCATTACCAAAAAATGTAACCTCTCCGCTTTGTCTTTCCGATCCGCCGCGGCGGAGAGGAAACCCTACGATATTGATTGCGACTCCTCATACAGCTTGCCCCCCGATTGGCTGATCGGAGACACAAGGTTCATTATTGCGGGTAAAACCGGAAAAACTGCTTAATAAATAGTAATAATTTCCCGATGTAGGAACCCTTTTTTCCAATTACAAAAAAAAATCAAATAGATACTAAAAATTAAAATATTCCAATATCTCACATCAAAACTCGTGTCTATAAATACTATTGATGCCATTGATAATCATGATAAAACAACTCTAATTAAGCCTTTTATATTTCTATAATCAACTAGCTAATTTTCAAAAATCATCCTCAAAAAAAAATAAGTTAATAACTTTTTAGGTTTTATGAAATTATTATCATTCTTTTGTTAACGCTTAAAATTTCCATTTTGGGAATTCTTAAGTTATTAAATTATTAATTCGTAATTTCTTAAACAATCACAATACAACAAATCATCTGTATGAACCAACAATTCTACCCTGAAGGGATTTCCAGAAGAAAAGTTAATACGCCCAGATTTATGAAGGGGCTATTAATGCTGTTTTTTATAGCAGTCGGGACTGTGTCTTTTGGCCAGATATCCGGAACCAAGACAGTCGGCGTTGGAGGAGGCGAGACCTATGCCACGCTAACTGCAGCTTTTGCAGACATTCAAACACAAACTTTGAATGGCAACATTATTTTGGAACTAACAGGAAACTATGACGGTACAGTAGAACCTAGTTATCCAGTAAATGCACCAACATCTGGTATCGGAACTTTTACTGTATCAGTTCGTCCTACCGCCGCAGGAAGAGTAATTCAAGGTAACTCTACAGGTATTATAAATCTCAGTAGCACCAAAAATATTACCATTGATGGTCGGGTTTGGACGGCTGGTGTGCCGGGACTTGTTGCTGATCTTAAAATTGTAAATGACAATGTAACAACAGGATATGCCGTCAGGTTTGCCAACGATGCTGTTTCCAATACACTTAATTATTGTGCCATTCAAGGAGGTAGTAGTGATATTACTTCCGGGGTTATTCTATTTTCTAACGGAGCATCTACAGGAAACAGTAACAATACCATTAGCTATTGTGTGATTACAGATGCTGGAAATGGATTTCCTGCCAATGCTATCCTTTCTGTTGGTACAACTGCATTCCCAAATGCTAACAATACCATTACAGAAAATTCGATAGCTAACTTTTTTGGTGCGGCAATAACATCAGCCGGCATTAATTTAGCGGGTAATAATAATGCATGGACAATTACTAATAATAGTTTTTACCAAACCGGATCAAGAACGGTTACTGCTTCTGTTACATCCTCTGCCATTTCAATTGCAGGAACTTTAGGAACTACAGGAATTGCAGGAACTACAGGACTTACAGGAAATAATTATACTGTCACAGGTAACTATATAGGTGGTTCTGCCGCTAGTAATGTAGGTACATGGACATATAACAATGGTGCTTCCACAAATATTGGTATGCGTTTCTTCGGTATCAACATTACTGCAGGCAACACAATAGCAAGCAAAATTTTTGATAATAAAATTGGAAACATTAATGGTACTACGGGTGCTACCGCTAATCCTGTTTTTGCAGGCATTATTCTTCAAAATGGTAGTTTCAACGTAGGTGCAATTCCAAATTATATCGCTCCCGGTGTAG
>JANPHE010000330.1:0-74259 GCA_031424295.1 Segetibacter sp.
TCTTCATCCATTATACTTTGGAATGCAGTAATGGTAAACCGGCCATTCGTAAGCGTACCTGTTTTGTCAAAAACTATTTGCTTAATATTCCTAAACAGTTCCATACTTTTTGTATCGGTAAATAAAATTCCTTCTTTAGCACCACGGCCTAATCCAACTGCGATAGCTGCCGGTGTAGCCAATCCCATAGCACACGGACAAGCGATGACCAACACGGCTATTGCCCGCATTAATGCTTCCTGGAAACTTGGGACAAAGAAAAAATAATTGATCAGAAAAGTCAGCAAGGCTATACCAATTACAGCAGGAACAAAAATGGCACTTATTTTATCTGCCATCAATTGCACCGGTGGTTTTTGGCCTTGTGCCTGCTTCATCATTTGTACAATGCTGTTCAATACAGTTTCATTGCCCGTTGCAGATACATAGGCTTTTATGGTACCGTTTGCCATTACACTGCCACCTAACAGCACGTCATTTTGTTTTTTAAAAACAGGGACACTTTCTCCTGTAATAATGGCTTCGTTTACTTCTGCTTCGCCACTCAGTATTTTGCAATCCATCGGTACTTGCTCACCAGTTTTTATTAAGATGAGGTCCCCGATTTTCAGGTGACCATTTTCTACCGGAAAAATGTTTTCGTTGTGTGCATCATCATAGGCAATCATATTCGCCATTACCTTTTCGTGCCTCGTTAGTTCTTTGATGGCTTTTTGTGTACGCTCTACAGAAAGGTCTTCCAGAAAATTGCCAAAGAAAACGATGGTGATAATAGATGCGGCTGTTTCAAAAAATATTTTTGAAGGATCGCCGCTAAACAATCCGATAAGACTATAGACAAATGCAGAAGCGGCTCCCAATGCGATCAATACATTCATATTGGGAATGCCTGACCGGATACTGTTAAAGGCACTCTTGCCAAAAAATAGCATGCCTACAACAAATACCGGAATGCATAAACCCAATTGTAAAAAGGGATTGTGCAGCAAATGCAGGTCGAGCACCATACCCCAATGCCCAAGCATTAACAGCAATGTAAAAGGCAGGCAAAACCAAAACTTCTGCATAGTTGTTTGCAAGAACCTTTTTTTCGCCATCACTTCTGCGCCGTCAGCCGACGACTTCACGGTATAGCCCAACGATTCTATAGTTGATTTTGCTTTCTCAACATTGTTATTTTCGGGCAGCATTTCAAACAAAACATCTCCACTAATTGGGTTGACAGATATTTGTTGCATGCCTTGTTTTTGCAATACTTTAGACACACTTAATGCGCAGTTACTGCAGGTCATGCCATCCACTTTCCAGTTTACTTTTTCCATTGCTCCACTTTTGTTCATCGTTTGCAAAGGTACTTAAGGTAATAGGGATGTGCGGTTAATATGCCTGATATCTTTATTACGTTGTTGCATTTTGGCTTCAGGTTAATCACTTTTTGCAATACTTTTGCATATGGAATGGACTTTTTCGTTGGATGAAATAAAAACGGTAGCCGCAGAACTATACAGCAAATGCGCTAAAACCAAAGTATGGGCAGTGCATGGAGAAATGGGGGCAGGTAAAACTACTTTTATCCATGCCTTGTGCGAAGCCTTGGGCGTTACCTCGGTTATTGGAAGCCCTACTTATTCTATCATCAATGAGTACGCAGATCAGAACAATAACATTATTTATCATATGGACTGGTATCGCCTCAAAGATGAGGAAGAAGCTTTGCAAGCAGGTGTAGAAGATGCCATATTGAGTAATCATTTCTGCCTTATAGAATGGGTAGAAAGGGCGCCGGGTTTGCTGCCTGATCCTTGTGTACATCTCTATCTGTTGATATTGAACGAGCAGGTGAGGAAACTTACTGTAAAACCCACTTCCATTTAATTTTTTTTAGCTAGCTTTATCAATTATCCTAACCAACTGTAACCATTTTCCTTACATTTTTTAATGTATTAACTGCATGGCCGTAAAACCACTTATCAGCAAAGGATTTTCGTACGAAACTTTAGAAGAAACGCTTGACATTAAGCCAAAAGGTGCTAAACTGCACATTGGCATTCCCAAAGAAACAGCATTTCAGGAGAACCGGATCGCATTGACTCCTGACGGTGTTGGTGTATTGGTAAGCAATGGTCATGAAGTAATCATTGAATCTACCGCAGGCGCAGGAAGTAAGTACACAGACAAAGATTACAGCGAATCAGGCGCCAAAATTGAGTACGATAGAAAGGAAGTTTTTAAGGCACCCATCCTGGTCAAGAGTGCACCCATTGTAGAGGAAGATTTGCCTTTGATCCAGGACAACCAAACCATTATTTCACCCATTCATCTCTCTGCAATGAGAGGCGAGTTTCTGGAGAAAATGATGGAGAAGAAGATCACCGCCTTAAGTTTTGAAAACCTGAAAGATGATAGCGGAACCTATCCCATCGTTCGCAGCATGAGCGAAATAGCCGGTGGTGCTGTCATGCTGATTGCAGGGCAATATTTGGGGAGTTCTAACAATGGTAAAGGTGTTTTGCTGGGAGGTATTAGTGGTATTCCGCCTACCAAAGTTATAATAATTGGTGCAGGTGTTGTAGGCGAGTTTGCCACTAGAACTGCTCTTGCCTTAGGTGCTTCTGTAAAGGTGTTTGATAACAATGTTTATCGCCTGAAGCGGTTGCAAAATAACCTCGGCGTAAGGGTATGGACCAGTGTTATAGAACCTAAGATCATAGCCAAGCAATTAAAAACCTGTGAAGTAGCAGTAGGTGCCGTTAGCAGCGAATTCGGTCGGACACCCATTATGGTTACGGAAGAAATGGTAGCTGCCATGCGGCCGGGCAGTGTTATAATAGATGTAAGCATTGACAGAGGCGGTTGTTTTGAAACCAGCCAGATTACCAGTCACCAAAGACCCACCTTTATTAAACACGACGTTATTCATTATTGTGTTCCCAACATTCCAAGTGGCTTTGCCCGTACAGCTAGCCAGGCTATTAATAATGTACTCACACCATTATTAATCAGTGTAAGCGACGAGGGTGGAATGGAAGAAATGGTATGGCACAATTTTAACCTGCGCAATGGTATTTACATGTTCAAAGGGCACATGACCGACATATACCTTAGCCAACGGTTCGATTTGAAATATACGGATCTCAACCTACTTATAGCCAGCAGAAGATAGAAGCATGTCTATTATTCCACCATACCTTGTAAGCGGAGATACCATTGGGTTAATTTGCCCTTCCGGATATATGCCGGGCGATAAAGTAGAAACCTGCTGCCAAACTTTACTTGCATGGGGTTTTAAGGTAAAATTGGGTACCACAATCGGCCACCAGTTTCATTACTTTTCCGGTACCGATGAAAGGCGTTTGCACGATTTGCAGGACATGATGGATGATGAGGAAGTAAAGGCAATATTGTGTGCAAGAGGGGGCTATGGATTATCGAGAATAATTGACCAGTTAAATTTTAAGCAATTCAGAAAAAATCCAAAGTGGGTTATTGGTTATAGCGATATTACTTTGCTGCTTAATCATATACATACTCAGTATAAAATCTGCTCCCTGCATTCGCCTATGGCAGCAGCATTTAACGATGGGGAGCATGAAAATGAATATGTACATTCTTTAAAAAATGCTTTGCTGGGATTTAAACAAAATTTTCATTGCGGCACTCATGCACTGAACAGAACAGGCATTGTCGAAGGCAAATTGGTAGGAGGCAACCTTGCCTTATTGGCACATTCCACCGGTACTGCATCGCAACTAAAAACAAAACGGAAATTACTTTTTATAGAAGATGTTGGGGAGTATATCTATGCCGTTGACCGGATGCTTCATCAACTAAAAAGAAGCGGTCAGCTAGATCACCTTGAGGGGTTAATTGTGGGTGGATTTACCGATATGAAAGATACTGCCATTCTCTTTGGTAAAAATGTTTATGAAGTCATTCATGACGCGGTAAAAGAATATGATTACCCTGTTTGCTTTGGTTTTCCGGTAGGGCATCAGAAAGAAAATTATTCGTTGAAGCTGGGCGTAGAGTATCAGTTGGCGGTAATGGAACAAGAGGTAGCATTAAATGATTTGGGTTAATCACTATTGTTCAGGGTTAAGTCTTTCTGTCAACGGTTGCCAACGGTTGTGTCCTCACAACCGTTAATTAAGATCATACATAGATATTTGTAAGGACACCAACATCGGCAAAGAGGACTGACCCATCCTAGAATTACCAAAAAAAAGCATATCTATTATTTTTTAGTCGTTCTTAACCAACCCTTCAGCCAATACCCATCCATTTTCCCCTTTTTTCCATTTTCTTTGTACCATGAAGCTTTTCTTTATCCGCCTCAGCAAGTCGTTGTTTATTAAGTTACAACTACACCGAATCTTTGGTCCGTTTGCTACATTGTTGCTCAACATTGTTTACCTCAGCAAGTTTTCTAAATGGGCGCAGCAGCAAAAAAAAGTGGAGTACAACGATTTTTTTGGCAAGTGGGACTATACCAAGCGGTACCCTATGTACAAATGGGTTATAGAAAAAGAAGGGCTCAACCAGGCAGTTAACTATATAGAGTTTGGTGTGGCAGCTGGTCACTCTTTCAATTGGTTCATGACTGAGAACACCCACCCCGACAGCCGCTTTCATGGCTTCGATACCTTTGATGGGCTGCCCGAAGATTGGGGCCCTTTTAAAAAAGGATCTTTTAGCAACAATGATCAAATGCCCGCTTTGTTGGATGACCGGGGAAAATATTACAAAGGGCTTTTTCAGCAGACGCTGCCGGGCTTTTTAAAAACATTTGACAACAGCCGCAGAAATGTGCTGATGATGGATGCAGATCTTTGGTCCGCCACATTGTATGCCTTGTCATCATTGGCACCGTTTTTAAAGAAAGGCGATATCATTTTCTTCGACGAGTTTGTAGTACCCACTCATGAGTTCAAAGCCTTTCAGGATTTTACACAGTCTTACTACATCAACCTGGAACTGATAGCCGCAGCTAACAACTACTATTTCGCTGCATTCAAGGTAGTGTAGGCCACATCAATATTCGGGGTTAGTCATTAAATAAATCTAGGTACGGCTCGTATATAAAAATCAGGTTGCTGAAATTTCCGGTAAACTCCTTAAGTATCTTTTGTGTTTCAAAGATATTGATCAGTACTCCGGCAGATGCTTACCAAAACGATGAGGAATGGCAGGCTTCATTTTGGGTTAATTGCTATCACTATTTTACTTTACTGCCACCAAAGTAAAATAACGAATTCCTTATTTTACTTTCCGCACGGTTTTTATGTCCATCTTTTTAACCCCAAAAGCAAAGTTGTTTTCTTAAATGAATGAATGCAATTTCACCGGAGATAGCTTGCCGGCAAACAAAAGTTGGAAGGTTAGCGGTAATTTTATATTCCCAATCCAATCAAAAAATAAAAAAACAAAATGCGGATATTTATATTGACAATAATATCTATTTTTTCATTGACTAATGTTTTTGGTCAAACTGAAAATCAGAAACTTAAAATTTCACATTTAACAGGCGACTTTTACATTTATTCAACATACAGTACTTACGAAGGAAGTCGAATACCTGCAAATGGAATGTATCTTCTCACAAACAAGGGCATTGTTTTGTTTGACACACCCTGGGACACAACACAATTTCAACCTTTGCTTGACAGTATAAAATTAAAGCACAACGGCAGTGTCACTTTGTGTATTGCAACGCATTGGCATAGTGACAGAACTGATGGACTTGAATATTATAAGCAACAAGGCATAAAAACTTATACTACTTTGCTTACAGATAAATTGAGTAAGGAGAACAATAAAAAAAGGGCTGAATTTTTAATGACTAAGGACACTGTTTTCAATGTTGGACAGTATTCATTCGAAGTATATTATCCTGGCGAAGGACATACCGTTGACAATATTGTGGTTTGGTTTAGTAAAGAGAAAATACTGTACGGTGGTTGTTTAATAAAAGGTGCAGAAGCTGAAAATTTGGGATATTTGGGAGATGCGAATGTTGCAGAATACGAAGCAACACTTAAGAAGGTTCAGAGAAAATGTCCTGACCCAAAATTTATAATTGTATCACATCACGATTGGAACAATATAAATTCCTTAAAACATTCAATAAAGATGGCAAGAAAACTGAAAAAGAAAAACAACCGCTAAAACGAACTGTTGTGTGCAGAGGGAATTCTTCTATTTCCTCACCTGCAAAAGGCTAAGCAGGGGATCTCCAATGCCTCATAAAAGCATTTACACCTGACTGTTAAGCAAATTTTTAACCCTACCAAAAAGCCTTCTTGCCCTTCCCTATCTTGTCCGCCCTTTGGCGGAGGAGAAGGTTTGGGATGAGGTCTGTCCATTTGTCTATATGATATTGCTTTCTCCTACCTTGAATATAACTCCCCTTGGAGAAGGGTTGGTATGAGGTCGGTCTATTACCAAAGCAGGTCACCCAATATCTACCTCACAATTTCCATTGCAAACTGAATAATCAATAAACTACTTCGCAACATTCAAAGTAGTATAGTCCGCATCATTTCTAAGCTTTTCCACTCCACCTTCCAGATTGATAAGGTTGGTATAGCCAAACTTTTCCTCCAGTCGCTGAATGGCTATTTGGCTGCGGATGCCTTTGCGGCAATAAACAACAACGGCAATATCATTCGGTATTTCTAATGTTTTTTGTATTATTTCTCCCAACGGAATGAGTTGCCCACCAATATTGAAATCTTCGTGCTCAAAATCTTCCCGCACATCTATAAGCAGGTAGCTGTTGCCTGAAGCAATTAACTGAAGCAGTGCTGTTGGAGTAATGTGTTCCATTGTTAATCCTCCTCTTCGTCTATTCCAACCCGTTTCATTTTAATAGGTGAAACCGGTGCTACAATCAAAGGAAATTTTTCAATCGTTACATTGCTGGGGTCAAGCCCAAATCCACGCTCTTCGCTTAGACTTATTTCCTTAAACCAGAAATGAACCCGCATCAGCAGCTTTTCAAAAAACGGCAGTTCATTGTCTATACTCAGGTATTTTTCCATCACGATAAACTGGAAATCACCAGTTACATTGTTGCGTTCCAGACTCTCATATCTGCTCGTAATGTTTACTTCATTATTTTTCACCAAATCTGCTACTACTTTTTTAAACATCAGGTTGATGCGGGGCGCTACCCTGAAACCCAGGCGGAACTCCACCCGGATAATGTCGTTGGGAATAATATGATCCACTACGTATTCTGAAGTGTAGGGATCATCCAGTACTTCTACATGTATAAACCAATAGATATCGGCTCTTTTTGGTTTCCTGTTCAGTATAGAATAAATGATCTTATGCTCTATTTCCCTCGGATTATTGGCGCTTGTCATGTAGACCAGGTGCGTTGCATACTTAGCTATACTCCTGTCATTGCTCAATTCCTGTATCATGGAAATGTAATGATCCAGCCTTACAAATTCAATGTACCTGTTTTTAATTTTCCGCGCCTTCCACCAATCGAACATGACAAAATACAAACCGCCGCTGATGATTAAAGTTACAAATCCACCATGCGGAAACTTTTCAATATTGGCTATTAAAAAACTAAACTCTATAGAAAGATAGACGATGAGATATAAATAGATAAAAATGGTTTTATTGCGTCGCCTGATCAGGTAATTTGCAAAGAGAATAGAGGTAGAAATCATGCAAAGCGTAATGGCCAGGCCATAAGCAGATTCCATGTTGGAAGCTTTTTTGAAATACAATACGATACCAATGCATCCAACATATAAGATCAGATTGACACCAGAAATAAATAGCTGTCCCCGTTCTTCAGTCGGATATTTTATTTTTAACTTGGGCCATAAATTGAGTCGCATTGCCTCACTGATGAGTGTAAAGGATCCGGATATCAATGCCTGACTGGCAATAATGGCGGCCGCAGTTGCAATGGCTATTCCTCCAAACAAAAACCATTGTGGCATCACCCCATAAAACGGGTTGAAGCCTTTTTCAATAACAGCTGCAGTAATTTTTTGACCATTGTAATGACTAAGTAACCACGCACCCTGACCCAGATAATTCAATATCAAACTTAGTTTTACAAAAATCCATGAATACCGGATATTCCATTTGCCACAGTGTCCAAGGTCTGAATACAATGCTTCCGCACCGGTAGTACATAAAAAAACAGCCCCAAGAATGTAGAACCCTTTTGGATAATTTGCCAGCAAATGAAAAGCATAATAAGGATTAAGCGCTTTGAATACGGGCAGGTAATCTATAAAGTGAAAAGCACCAAGAATGGCGAGCATAAAAAACCAAATAGCCATTATGGGTCCAAAAAAACGACCAATGAGAGCTGTTCCAAATTGCTGAAAAAAGAAAAGGAGCGATATGATTACAATGACTATGTAAACAATTGTCATTTGGCTGATACCTTGAAAAACGGGTACCTGTTTAAGACCTTCGATAGCCGAAGTAACGGAAATAGGGGGCGTAATCATGCCGTCTGCCAATAACGAAGCCCCGCCGATCATGGCAGGAAAGACAAGCCATTTTTTTCGCCTTCTTACCAAAGCAAAAAGAGAGAAAATGCCACCTTCTCCATTGTTGTCCGCTTCCAGCGTTAGAATTACATATTTTACGGTAGTCTGAAGTGTCAGAGTCCAAATGATGCACGATAGCGAACCAATGATGAGAAATTCGCTGATTTCTTTTCCACTTGTGATGGCATTCATTACATAAAGTGGTGAAGTACCAATGTCGCCATAAATAATTCCCAGCGCTATAAGGAAGCCCGCTGTTGTAACCTTGTTCAGTTGTTTGCCCACAAATGGTTTATTAAGATAGTTTGCAAAGGTATATGTTAACACATTTGTAAAGCCACTTTGGTATATGTTTTGAAAACAAAAAGAAGGAAGCCAGATTAATTAATAAAAAAAATTGCCAATCGTGGGTAATTAAACCAAAATGAAGCGCAACATAAATTACAAGGCTTACATTTGTTTAGATTAATTTTATGCAATATACAGATATGAAAAAGCTTGGATTAACCCTTTTGCTAATGACTTTATTTGGCTCATCGTATGCTCAATCTATAGCATATAGTGAACCGGATGGAGGTGATTTCAGACAGTCTGATTTTGAAATTCTCGGAAAATTGAGCAACAACATTCTCATTTTTAAAAACCTTCGAAGTTCATATGCTATTACAGTGTATGATATTAATATGAAGGAGAAGGAAAAGGTAAAACTGGATTTTTTGCCTGATAAAATTATTAACCCCGATTTTATTGCATACCCTGATTTTCTGTATATGTTTTACCAGTACCAGAAGAAGAACATAGTTTATGCGATGGCTGCAAAACTGGATGCCAATGCCAAAATAGTAGGTGAACCTATTACAATGGACACTACTGAAATCAGTTTTCTGGCAAGCAATAAAATCTATACAGCAATCAATTGCGATAACAAGCAGAAAATTGGCTTGTTTAAAATTAACAGTAAAAATGACGACGCCTTTTTGGTGACAACACTTCTTTTTGACAATAGTCTGAATAAGATTGAAAAGGATTATTTAAACGTACCAATGCCCGACAGGCACGATTACCTGACAGAATTTCAACTTGGCAATACAGGGGAAATTGTTTTTTTGAGAGCTATTCAGGAGACAGAGAATGACCAGGTAGAAAGAATGGAATTGTTGATTAAAGCAATGGGGCAGCAAGAAATTAAAACTTTCAAAATCAATACCGGAAAAATAAACCTGGATGATGTGAGGCTTAAAGTAGACAATTTCAACAATTCATACATTATAACCTCGTTGTACTCCAAAACAAAGAGAGGCAATATTGACGGTTTGTTTACTGCTATCTGGGATAAAAAATCGGAAGTGCTAAAGGCAACAAATGTGGTGGAATTTGATGAGAACCTTAGGAATGAAGCAAGAGGGGATAATAGTTCAAAAAGCGCTTTTAACGACTTCTTTATCAAACATTTTATAGTAAGAAAAGACGGAGGGTTTTTATTGGCTGCCGAATCCTTGTTTACCAGTGGCAGATCCGGTGGCTTCAATCGTTTTGATAATATGTACGGATCTCCCTTCCTCCAGCCTATGGATTATTATATGTTGCCTTATGGTTATAGTTATGGCAGTCCGTGGGGCCGGTACAACAATATGGGGCAGACAATCCGATACAATGCACAGAATATTATGGTCTTGTCATTGGATAGTACAGGAAAATTAAGCTGGCAAGATGTGATTAGCAAAAATCAATATGATGACGAAACGGATGCTTTGATCAGTTATTCAGTACTAAATACAGGAGGGCAACTTCACTTTATTTTTAATCAACCGGAGCGAAGAATACAGTTGTTAACCTCCAACACCATTTCCCCTTCAGGAGAAATTACGAGGAATCCGACCCTGAGAAACTTATCTTCGGGATATGAGATTATGGCTAGGTATGGCAAACAAACCGGCAGCAGACAAATTATTTTTCCATGCATCTATAGAAATTACCTTTGTTTTGCACGGTTAGATTTCTAGAACAAATTCTATCTATTAAGCGTGGTTACTTTATTCAAAGACCGTTCACCAATTGCGATCGTTTGGTTGATTTTGCTAAGCTTCGCCGTGCATGGCAATTTTATTTTTTCTCCCCCGGTATTGGTTGCTCATAACAACGATGGCTTCCTTTCATTCCTTTTTCATAAGTATGCCGGTACCATCAACTCCCTTACTTTGGTAGTTATTTACCATGCCATCATTATTTTCCAATCGATTTTATTAAACTCCATTTTTACAAACAACAAAATGTTTTATGGGGTCAACCACCTGGTAGCCATGTCCTACATTTTGCTTACCGGCATAATAGATGAGTGGGGTCTAATTACACCTGCATTGTTAATCAATACATTGGTCATCTGGCTGTTTTCGCTATATATTCAAATGTATAACCAACCAAGTGCTAAAACGCTGATCTTCAATATCGGGTTACTTACAGGCATAGCAATCCTGCTGTATCATCCTTCGGCATTGTTGGTTTTTGCAGCTTTGTTCTCAGTTATGGTTGTAAGGACATTTGTAATATCGGAATGGTTTGTTTTGTTTATGGGGGTAATTACCTCTTTCTATTTCCTGTTTTCATACTTGTTTATTACCGATCGTTTTAGTACTTATCTGAGTTTTATTCCACATTGGAAACTACATGTGCCTGCTTTGGAACATTCAATAGGTAAATACATAGCTGTCGGATTATTTATTATAATAACACTCGTGGGTTTTGTTTGTCTCGATAAGGAAAACAAGCGTTTGGTTATTCAGATTAGAAAAAGTTGGGGCTTATTGGTTGCCATGTTTGTTATTCTTTTGCCTGTTCCTTTTGTAAACGACGGAACCGGTTTAGAAAGTTTCCTTTTATGGCTTGTGCCTGCAAGTGCTATTATTGCAAAGGGCTTTTTTGTACCTAAAACGAATACATTGCCTAATCTTATGTTTTGGTCCTTGTTTCTGTTATCTGTTTTAATAGGATGGAAAATTATTTAATATTAGAATTGGTAAGGGAAAGGAAAATTAAATCAGAATTTGCATTGACCTCTATAACTTTGTTCTTTACTTTTTATCCCCCGGTTTATTATGAAATATGGAATAGTTGTTTTTCCTGGTTCTAATTGTGACAGAGATATGCAAGATGCTTTACTAAAACTCGGTAAAGAAGTGATAATGCTGTGGCACAAAGACAAAGATCTAAGCATGTTTTCAACAGAAGACTGTATTGTATTGCCTGGCGGATTTTCTTATGGCGATTATCTGAGATGTGGTGCAATAGCCAAATTTAGTCCAATGATGCAGAGCGTCGTGGAATTTGCAAACAATGGCGGGAAAGTGTTAGGCGTATGCAACGGATTTCAGATTTTGTGCGAAAGTGGATTGCTTCCGGGTGCATTATTGGCAAATGCTCAACAACAATTTGTATGTAAAAACGTTTATATAACTTCTGATGACAATGTGCCGCTAAAAATTCCGGTAGCTCATGGAGAGGGAAGGTACTATGCAGAAGAAAAAGTTTTGGATGAGCTGGAAGCCAACGGTCAGGTCGTTTTCAGGTATTGTGATGAAACTGGAAAAATTGACCCTTTGAGCAATCCGAATGGCGCATTCAGAAGCATTGCCGGCATCAGGAATAAGCAAGGGAATGTAATGGGAATGATGCCGCATCCGGAAAGAGCTGTATTTGAAGCTTTGGGAAATGTGGATGGATTTGAGGTTTTTCGGCAGTTGGGATTGAATTAACAAGTTTTGGCTTAACAATTGTTTAAAAAGAATCACACTAAAAAGAAGAATGGAGATGCGTAATTTTATTTTTGCTGCAATGGCTTTGTTTGTTACTTCTGGTTTAATGGCCCAAATCAAAGATCCTGTAAGCTGGACAGCCAAAAGCAGAAAAAAAACCAATGGATATGAAGTGGTATTGACTGCAACTTTGCCTAAGCCTTGGCATATTTATTCTCAAACCACAGGCGAAGGCGGGCCGGTAGCTACCTCATTCAAATTTGCTAAAAATCCATTGGTAACGTTGGATGGTGCGGTAAAGGAAGTAGGTGCTTTGAAACAACAATACGATAAACTATTCGATACCAACGTAAAATACTTTGGCGACAAGGTTGAATTTATTCAGTTGGTGAAAGTGAAAGGAAATGTAAAAACCAACGTCAATGTAACGGTTGAATACATGACGTGCGATGACAGCCAATGTCTTCCTCCGACAAAGAAAGTATTCAATGTTTCTTTGTAAACAACTAACAAGATAATGAATAACCCGTGCAAATGGCTGCTTGCCCTATTAGGATTTATTATAACTTTTTCGGTTTCTGCACAGGATAAATCACCTCTGCAGTTTTCTTTTTCAGCAGGTAGCAATGCGTCGGGGCAGCGATATATTTCTATAAAAGCTAAACTGGCAGATAGTGTACAATTGTTTACCATTAAAAAACAAACTGCAGAGGATGCATTCATTTCTACCATCAGTTTTGATAGTACTTCTAAAAAGCTATTAAAAGATAGTACTGAAGAGTTTGGTTCTTTGCAAAAAGCAAACGATCCCGCTGCCGGTGGGGAAATTCGGTTTTTTTCTGATAGTGTAGAATGGCGCCAAACAATCCAACTAGCTGCAACTGAAAGTGCCACTATTAAAGGATCCATTTCAGCATTGTACAAACTTGGTGGCGCATTTCCATCTGTTGATGAAGCCTTTTCAATAAAAGTAAAAGCGGTACCGGCACTTGAAAAAAAGGAAGAGAAGAAAGCTGGTGGCCTATGGTCTATTTTCTGGCTTTGTTTATTTACCGGGCTTTTTGCTGTACTCACCCCTTGTGTTTTTCCTTTGGTTCCGGTTACTGTTAGTTTCTTTTTAAAAAGAAGTAAAACAAGGGCCGATGGTATTCGAAATGCCGTATGGTATTCTCTTTCTATCATCCTTATTTATACCATTCCTACACTTATTCTAACCCTGGTGTTTGGTGACAAAGCATTGTATAACCTTTCTACCCATCCGGTCACCAATCTGCTTTTCTTTGCAATATTTATTGTCTTTGCCATTTCGTTTTTTGGTGCTTTCGATATTTCATTGCCCAATAGTTTGGCTAACAAAGCAGATGAGAAAGCAAGCCGTGGCGGATTGTTGGGTATTTTCTTTATGGCACTTACGCTGGTCATTGTCAGTTTTAGTTGTACAGGTCCTATTGTTGGAACATTGTTGGGGCAAACTTCTACAACAGGTGTAACTGCTGCTCCAATCCTTGGAATGCTTGGTTTTGGTTTAGGTCTTGCATTGCCGTTTTCATTGTTTGCGTTCTTTCCTTCTATGCTTAAATCGCTGCCTAAAAGTGGTGGTTGGTTAAATTCAGTTAAGGTTGCTTTTGGCTTTATTGAGTTGGCATTGGCCATGAAATTTTTGTCCAATGTTGACCTTGCCTACCATTGGCATTTGCTGGACAGAGACATTTTTCTTGTTATTTGGATTGTTATCTTTTTGCTCATGGGCTTTTATTTGCTTGGCAAATTAAAATTTAGCCACGATAGTGATTTGCCCTATATCAGTGTTCCCAGGTTTTTCTTTGCCATTACCACTTTTTGTTTTGCATTGTATCTTATTCCGGGCCTTTGGGGCGCACCTTTAAAAGGAGTAGGAGGGTGGTTGCCGCCTGCTAGCACACAGGATTTTAACCTGAATGAATTGAAGTATAAAATAGACGAGCTTAAAGGAAGTGCCGCTACAAGTTACAATGGAAAATCAGCAGCATTACCCGCAAAAAAATACATTGATAAACTACACACCCCACTAGACATACCGGGCTATTTTGACCTGGAAGAAGGAATGGCTGCTGCCAAAATTTTGAATAAACCGGTTATGCTAGACTTTACCGGTCATAGCTGTGCCAATTGTAGAAAGATGGAAGCCGAAGTTTGGGCCGATCCACAGGTGAGGAATAGGATAAAGGACAACTTTGTGCTGATAAGTTTATATGTAGATGAATCAACCGAGTTGCCGGAAGCGGAACAATATACCAATGCAAAAGGCGAAAAAATTACAACAGTAGGCGAGAAAAATCTGGACTACGAAATCACTAAGTTTGGATTCAACGCCCAACCATTGTACATGTTTTTAGATCTTAATGGTAATCCGTTAAGCGACGAGAAATATGGCTATGATTCTGATATCGAAAAATTTAATAAGCACCTTGACGAAGTCAAAAAAGCATATGATAAAAATAAATAGACCAATGCTATAAAAGGTCTTGAGGATTTACCGGGTTACTTAATAACCATTTAAACAACTCCCATCGTTTTGCAGGATTACTGGCGCTGCCTCCGTTCCTCTCAATGTACTCCATTATAATTTGCTGACCATAATTATAATTGATTACATAGCTGCGGTATTTTTTAATAAAAGATAGTTGCTTTTCTGCGGCGTCTTTAGAATAAAGCGAATATTTTCTCAATAACTTTTTAGCTTCTTTTTCAGATATCTTTCCATCGATAAATTGCCGGGCATCTTCATTTCTTGCATAGCTGAGATGAGACATCAACTCTAGTAGTTTAAAATAAACATCAGCTTTATCCGGCTTTATTCCTGCCAATGGCATTAGCACCTTCTTTGCGAAGCCATTTTTTTCTTCTCCGGGGAAGGCTACCTCAATGCCATAGTTGGCACTACCTTCAGCTATTAATGATTGCGGACTAAACAATGGGTAAAGCGAAACTTCTGTCCAGCCTTTTTCTTTGTAGAGTTTCTGTTCCAGCAAAGCATTGTACACATGATGGCCCGGATATCCTTCATGGCAAGCAAGATCTATAGCACGTTCTATAAGGATTGGTAAATCGGTGTTTACTTGTATTACACTATGGTAATTGCCCTTGTACCAGTTATAGCCTCCCCACGGTTTATTGGTTACATATTCAATGGTGAATGATTCTTCTTTAGGCAAATCATAATGAGACAGTGTTCGTTTGCGCGCCTCTGCAATGGCCACTTTAAATACTGTGTCCAATTTATCTTTCGGGATCACAAAGTCTTTTGTAAGGCCAGAAATTCTTTCGGCCAGTGGTTGTTTACCAGGCAACAGCGTTTCGATTTCGCTGATAACACTGTCAAAATGGGCCATAGGAAAAATCGGCGCAGCTACGCCAAATAATTCTTTGCTTTCTATATCAAATGCGGAAATTTCTCCAGATGCAATTTTAATTCGCCTACTAAATGCTGTTAATTGGTTATTCAGCCATTTAGCCCTTATTTTCAAAGATGGATCTTCGTTGTTGAAAAAACGGCTTACCTGAACCTGTAAGCTGCTTACCGCTTGCAATAAACTATCTGTTGGAATTTTATTTGAAACTTTATTAGCCGGTTGAAGTGAATCCGGACCAAAATAAGCGTCTACAAAATCAGAGTCATATTGGCCAATGGTCAGTCCTAGCTTTACATATTGTTCAGCTATTCTATTAAACACTGTTGCTTTTTCATCCACGATTGTTCCTGATGTGAGTAGTAACGAAATCAATAATAAACCGATAATTATTTTCATATTGGTAAGTGTTGACTGTAAAAGTATTAATTAGTTGCACAAACCTATAATCCCATTTTACAAACGGATTATCTTTGATGTTCTATGGTAATAGCAGTTGATACAACTAAGTTTAATGATAATGATGCTGAGGATGACTCTCTTTATTTTTATTGGTTGCTCATTCATATGGCATCGCAGCATACTGATGACCACTTTATTTTTTTTAGTGACGGTCGAAATAATCGCCATGTTAGTTTCTCGGAGAATATTGAATTTGTAGAAGTAAAACCCAAAGTAAGAAACAAGCTTTCATTTAAATGGTGGTACGATGTAAAACTGCCTAAAGCTGCAAAGAAATACAAAGCAGAAGTGATTATTTGTCCGTCGGGCACTGTAAGCTTATCAACCAAAATTCCTCAGGTATTGGTGATCAACGATTTTACTGTGGCTTTGAAAAAATCGGGTTTGCCATACCTTTCCAAAAGTAGATTTGAGGCTTCGTTAAAAAAAGCGAGATTAATTATTACAACTACAAATGTAGTTGCCCAACACCTGGTTGATAGGCTTCAAATAGTGCCTGAAAAAGTATTCCAAATTAAAGGAGCTTGTAATGAAATATTTGAACCAGTACAATGGAAAGAAAGAGAAAAGATAAAAAAGGAATACAGCGATGGTTGCGAGTATTTCATTTCTAAATGTTATAATGAACTGCAGTTGTTATTAACCCTCAAATCTTTTTCTATTTTTAAGAAATGGCAAAAGAGCAACATGAAAATGGTATTGATAAACAGGATGTCAAATGAAGTTGTAATAAGCAGGTTAGCGACCTACAAATACAAAGATGATGTAATATTGATAAACCGGGAAAGTAGCCAGACAAATCGAATGCTACTGTCGGCTGCTTACGCTATAATTTATACAAACGAAGTTCAGCAATTTGCTGTTCAGATTTTGCAAGCAATGTCATTCGGAGTACCGGTAATAATTGCAGGAAATGAAGCTGCTATGGAATTGGGGGGTGAGGCAAGTTTAATTGCTTCTGAAAATCCGCAGGCGTTGGCTGAACACCTAAAGTTGGTCTATAAAAATGAAGCAAAAAGAAACCAGATGATTGCATCAGGTTTTGTTCAGGCAAATTCGTTCAACTTAGAAGAAAGTGCCGAAAAATTGTATGAAATTATAAGGGCATCGGTATCAAAATAAATTTGCAGCAAAGGATTAATGATTAGCACTTATTTTTGTTGAAACACTAATATTAAAACAAATGCATAATAGTACAATTACCATTGACGTTCAGCTCGATCCGGATAAAATACCGCAATTGATATCATGGAAAGCGGATAGCAGCAGCACGGAAAGCGCCCAAAAGGCAAAAGCAATGATGATTGCTTTTTGGGATGGAGCGGATAAGTCAGCTTTGCGAATTGACCTTTGGACAAAGGAAATGATGGTGGATGAAATGGCTGATTTTTTCTACCAGACATTTATGACAATGGCAGACACTTTTCAAAGGGCTACACAGCAAAAGGATCAGTCAAATGACATTAAAAACTTTGCAAAGGATTTTTACAAAAAATTCAGGGATTCCCAACTTGAAACAAACAAACTCGGTTAATTTATTTACTTTAACATACTAATTTAAACAATCAATATGGGACTAGAACAATTGGTGATGGCTGAAATGAAAGAAGCCATGAAAGCAAAGAACGAAGCAGGTTTAAGAGGGCTTCGCGCTATTAAGGCTGCTATTATTATTGCTAAAACTTCCGAAGGTGCAGGTGGCGAATTGAAAGAAGAAGATGAAGTAAAACTGTTGCAAAAGCTGGTAAAACAAAGAAAAGATAGCCTCGAAATCTTTAATAAGCAGAACCGTGATGACCTTGCCCAAAAGGAAATGGAAGAAATTTCAATTATCGAAAAGTTTCTCCCTCAGCAAATGTCAGAGGATGAGCTAAAAAGCGAAATTTCTTCTATCATAGCTGCATTAGGCGCCACTTCTCCTG
This sequence comes from Segetibacter sp., assembly GCA_031424295.1. GTDB lineage: Bacteria > Bacteroidota > Bacteroidia > Chitinophagales > Chitinophagaceae > Segetibacter. The sequence goes on from JANPHE010000330.1 coordinate 18,051, forward strand.
CTGATATGGGTAAAGTGATGGGCGCGGCAACCAAACAATTGGGTGGTAAAGCTGAAGGCAAGGCGATTTCTACCATGGTGAAAAACCTTTTGTCGGTTTAGGTTATTTCAAACACGAATAACTGCAACAATTTATGCTGATTGACATTATTTTTTTGTTACTAATGGTTTATGCCATCTTCAAAGGCATAACCAAAGGTTTTATTGTTGCAGTCTTTTCATTTTTTGCTTTTTATATAGGTTTGGCTGCAGCACTTAAGTTTTCTGCTGTTGTTGCAGAACACCTTCATGAAAAGTTTGCAGTTACCAGTTATTGGCTCCCTTTGATTTGTTTTGCGCTGGTTTTTATTGGAGTTGTGTTATTAGTAAGGGTGGGCGCTACTGTCCTGAAAAAAATATCAGGAATCGTTCTATTGGGGTGGCTGGACTCTGTTGCAGGTATTTTGTTGTTTGGCGTTATGTATTTGATGATTTATAGTGTTATTCTGTTTTATGCTACCCGCATCCATTTGGTATCAGAACCTATGCAAAAGGCATCTGCTACTTACTTTTTCATAGGCCCGATTGGACCGCAGGTAATTGATTTTTTGGGTAATATTATACCCTTCTTTAGCGACATGTTTTCGCAACTAACCGGTTTTTTTGAAGATGTCACAAGCAGAAGCAAATAGCATCTTCCAAACAACTATCCGACTTTTGCCTTATATTAGCTGCATTATCAGTCAATTCCAATATAAATCAATAGGCAAATCTTTCGTTTTTATTGTGTTAATTTGTAAAAAATAGATTGGTTTGTATAAAGACTGCAACTAACGATGAGCTACGAAATCAAACAACAGGATAAATTCAAATTCATTGAAACAGGAAGTGGAGAACCACTTGTCTTGCTTCATGGTTTGTTTGGCGCACTCAGCAATTTCAAAGATTTAATTGATCACTTTAGTTCGAATTACAGAGTAATTGTTCCCATTCTTCCTTTGTTCGATCTGGATATTTTTAACACCTCCGTTGGCGGTCTGGCCAAATTTGTTCACAAGTTTATAGAGGCTCGCGGCTATGAAAATATTCACCTCTTAGGCAATTCTCTTGGAGGGCATGTAGGATTGGTGTATGTTCTTAAACATCCTGAAAAAATAAAAACGCTTACGCTTACAGGTAGTTCCGGGCTTTTCGAAAACGGAATGGGAGACAGTTATCCTAAACGTGGCGATAAAGAATACATCCGCAACAAAACACAGTTGACATTTTACGATCCTGCTATGGCTACTGAGGAGTTGGTAAATGAAGTGTTTGAAATAACCAATAACAGGATAAAAGTGATTAAAATTATTGCACTGGCTAAGAGTGCAATAAGGAATAATTTGGGAGATGAGCTCAAAAGCATAAAGGTGCCAACCTGTCTCATTTGGGGAAACAATGATACCATTACGCCACCATTTGTAGCACAGGAATTCCATAAACTTATTCCAAACAGTGAATTACATTTTGTAGATAAATGTGGGCATGCACCTATGATGGAAGTGCCTGCTGAGTTCAATACCTTATTGGAGCAATTTTTAAGTAAAAACAAACAGTCAGTATAAATATTGGCTTAGTGTTTGCTCCTTAATGAAAAACATCCGGTTATCAATGTTGGCAAATGAAATAATATCAACCGCTTATCCCACAGTAGAACCTGATGATAAAATCAGTGCTGCTTTACAATTGATGGATGATTTCGATATTATTCACCTTGCAGTAGTTGACAATAATAAATATCTTGGAATAATCAACAAAGACGACTTATTAGATGAAGATAACAACGGAATAGTTCGGGCTGTGATGGAAGCTATTTTTACTAAATCAGTTAAGACTACAGAGCATATTATTTCAGCAATTAAACTGGCAGCTCAAAATAATTTATCCATTGTACCTGTTGTAACTCCAGAAAATGAATGGGCAGGCGTAATCCCGTCTGTAGATTTACTAAAAGGAATTACAAAGTTTATTGGAGCTGAAGATATAGGTGCAATGATTGTGTTGGAGATGGAGCACAAAAGTTACTCTTTTGGAGAGATCAGCAGATTGGTTGAAACCAATGATGCGTACATTACCCAATTTAATACTTACGCTGAACCCGAAACAGGGTTATTGATTGCCACTATTAAAATAAACAAATTAGAAGTTTCAGATATCATTGCAACTTTTCAACGGTATGAGTATACAATCAGATACTTCATTGGCGAAGAGCACTACCAAAATGAACTGAAGTACAATTATGATCACCTAATGTCCTATTTGAAGGTTTAGTAAGGCTTAAGCAATGTTAAATGTATTTTTTTTCTGTATTTTAAGCGGTCACCTTTCTACATTTACAAATATATAAATCGCTTTAAAATTTAATGACCTACCTGTTCAGGCTATTATTGCTTACTTTGTTTTTTTTTCTTGCCCATACAGGTAATGCCCAGTTAATTGAAAAAGCGCCTCCCTCTCCGGTTACTGTTTCAGCAAAAGTAGATTCTGTCAATGCGCTCATTCAAATCAACGACATATTTATTCGGGGCTTCAAAAGGACGAAGTTTTACATTGTAGCCAGAGAAGTTCCTTTTAAAAAAGGAGAAAATATCTTGGTGTCTGATTTGGCGGCCAAACTAAATTTATGCAAGCAACAGTTAATGAATACTACGCTGTTTGTAGATGTAGATGTTACCCCTTTGAAAATAGACAGCAACCACATTTTTATTGACATTCAAGTAAAAGAAAGGTGGTACTTTTTCCCTTCGCCTTATTTTAATATCGTAACCAGAAATTTTAATGATTGGTGGGTCAACCAGAACCGCAGATTGGATAGGGTCAACTATGGTATCAAAATGATCCAGAATAATTTTACAGGAAGAAACGACAACCTAAATATTTGGCTAATTGGAGGATACACCCAGCAGATTTCATTAAGATATGACAATCCATTTCTGGATAAAAATTTAAAGCACGGTATAAATGTGGGTGGAGGATATAGCCGTAACAGGGAATTGTATTATGGCCTGGATACCAACATTCAAAAGTTCTTGAAAGTTGAAGATGAATTTATTGTGAAACAAGTATTTGTTGATCTTGCTTACACTTACCGACCAGCTATTAAAACACGCCATACTTTTAAACTTACTTATCGTACAATCAATATAGATGATACGATATTGAAGTTTAATCCAACGTATCTCCCTGGCAAAGGACAGAAAGCAAAATACGTGGATATAGGCTATGGAGTTCAATACTTTAATGTTGATTACAACCCCTATCCATTAAAGGGCTTTCTGGGTCAAGCTGAAATATTTAAAAGATTTGGAGCCAATAACAATATGTGGCAGCTGAGTGCTTCAGGAAATTATAATGCAAAATTGTTTTCAAACACCTTCCTGCAGTTGCAGGGTTCCGCTCAATTAAAACTTCCTTTTGATCAACCTTTCATCAATAGTAATTTGCTTGGATCTGCTAGCTTGTATATGCGCGGACTGGAATATTATGTAATCAATGGAGTAGCAGGTGGTGTTCTGAGGGGAACAGTTAAGAATGAATTGATATCGCTCAACGTTCGCAATCCCATCAAAAGCAAAACGCATGATAAAATCCCTTTCCGGGTTTTTGTGAAAGCGTTTGGCGACCTAGGGTATGCCTATAGCAGAGATCCGGGAAATAGTTTGCTAAATAATAAATTGCTGAGAACCTGGGGTGCAGGCATAGATATTATTTCATTTTACGACATTGTTTTGCGGTTCGAGTACACTTTCAATCAGCTAAGGCAGGATGGATTGTACTTCCACAACCAAAACGATTGGTAACAACGGTTATTGACTAACAAAGCTACTATCGGGCATCGTGATGGAGCTATTGTAAACTTGTTTAATTGTAAACCATTTAAATGCCTGGTCTGCAACCAACCCTTTTCCATAAATCTTCTGATCAGGCTTTTTTATAATAACATTTTTATCGGTATAGAAAGTTGATTGCAACTGATCCCAATTTAACTCATTGCAGAATAAAGTGTCTTTTGATACATTGAATACGATCACACTATCTTTTAGAAAAACCTTATTTTGGTTTTCAAGATAGTGGCCATATTTTGCATTAAGCTGACTTTCTATTTTGGTACTGTCGTTATAAAAATCAACATGAAGGCTTTTGGAGAAAACTACTTTTGGCGTATCCCTAAGGTAGCGCAGCATGATGGGTGCCGTTAATTTTGCTTTTACTTTTCCATCCTGACTAAGGTAGCTTTCAATGTCTTTTCCTTCTTCTACACTGATCTCTTTTTTATTAAGGTTTTGTACCTGATTATAATCGTTCTCGCAGGAGAAAACAAAAAAGCAGCCTATAATGAAGGCTGCTGAACTTGTATATTTTCTAAAAAAAGTATTAATCATATTTACGCTTGACAAACCACCTGTCACTCAGGTTTAGACCAACTGAAAAACGAAAGAAACTTTCAGTAATGTTATTGTTGTTGTTTCCTCTCTTTCCAAACTCAAATGTGGTATTAATGTTTGTAAATTGGTTATCGTAATTTCTGTTGTGCTTGCCAACAAAGAAACCGGTACCAAAAGAAAAAGCATAGATCGGTAATCCATTTCCATCTGCATTGATGGCATCTTTTCCATAATAGAATCCAGCACGATAAGTTACCCTGTTCCAATAATTAGAGCTAAATGGATTCGGTAAAAATTTACCTCCAATTTTCACCTGCCAGTTATTTTGTAGTTTGTCTGTTTGACCAAAGTATCTGTATTGCGACCATTGGCTTGATTCGTATTCTATTCCTAAAAATAGTTTCTCGAACTTGATATTTTTTACAACTGCACTTTTTGCAATACCTATACCTACAGCATATGATGATGGCAACTGAATGGTCCCGTTTACTTCAGGTGATTTGTACACACTATCAATTGTTACAGGATTTCCGTTAAAATCATAGGCAAATGTCTCTCGCTGTATTTGTTGGGTGGCACTCAGTTGTTGTTTCAAGGTTCCTGTCAATCCAAACCTGACAGATGTCAATTTGTTTACTTGGGCAGTATATTGAATGCCGCCTGATAAAAAGCTACTGCTATAGGAAGCTGTGGTTGTTGAGTTTGACTTATACGTTTGCACACTGTCAATGGGGATAGCACTTGTTTTACTCTCTTTTCTTCCGAATAGAAATCCGGTATTTATTCCTACGTTTAAATTCCCCCATCTTTTTCCTATACCAATGAATCCCTGATATAAGCCGCCGTCGCCCTGATAAATATAGGCCATACTATCAGCAGGCAATCGCTTGTTTTCTTCTATTGAATAGCTCACTCTGGTCAGTGGGCGAAGCCCAACAGCCATACCAATTTTTTTCTTGATACTTAACGGAAAGCCAAGTGACAAATAAGAAGGTGAAAAATTGACTGAATTATATTTAGACGCAGGATTGGCACTTTTCAATGTTCGGCTGTCAATGGAAATTCCAATATCATAAGTAACGAGGTAAAAATCACTATACGACGCAGGATTATTGAAGTTTACGCTTGTAGAATTGGAATCCACCGTATATACTCCTCCCATTGACCGGTTAATAATGTTTTTTGATGGATATATATCTCCCAGTCCATACCTGGAAAAAGGTGAATTTTCCTGTGCATTGAGCGAGGTAAAAATTGACAGAAATATTACTATTAGAAGAATGTCTTGTTTATTGATTGTACTCACTGATCGCATTTAGTCCTTTGTAGATTAGATAAGGGTCTGCAAATATCTTATTTTTAAGAAGGCTGCCAAAAAAGGCTATATCGCCCCCGGTTAAATGCACGTTAAAGTTTGTAAATTTTTCTTTATATAAGTCAATTATTCCATCAATTTCTCTGGCCATACCAGTTAAAACACCACTTTGAATATTGGTTTTTGTGTCATATCCCAGCAACGGGAAATTCCAGTCTTGGGTGACCAAAGGGAGCTTGTCAGTATAATAATTCAAAGATTTAAAACGCATTTCCATACCGGGTGAAATACTTCCGCCAATGAATTGATGATACTTGTTGACAAAATTATAAGTAATACAACTGCCTAGCCCAATCACCAGGTTGTGTTGCTTTGGGTACATAGTTACTGCGGCCACTGCCATTGCCAGACGGTCAGTTCCTATTGTATTTGGTTGTCCAACCGGAGAGGTTATAGGGAGTTTACTTTCTATAGATAGTTTGTGAAAGGAAGATTTCGCAGTTAGCACTTCTTCAATTGCCAAATTATGTTTAGTGACAGATGATAGAATGGTTTTTGAAGGATGGTATTTGTTAATTAATGAGTTTATTTCTTCTATTGAGTCAAGTTCCAACACCATTTCTTTAGCAAATTCATTGTTGATAAAAACAGCACATTTTTTTCTGGTATTACCAAAGTCGAAACAAAGGGTGGTCATTAAATTGAGATATTATTTGAGAATGATTGGTTTGGGTTAGATATCAAAATTACCGGATAGATTTTTGAAATGGCCATTCAACTTTATTCTATCTTTTAATAGTTCCATTTCACTTACGACAGGAAGTACTTTCTTTAAATGCCGCTTTAAGTATTCAAGCCTATGGTCTTCGCTAAACAACGCTGCAAATTCATATTCCTCTAATAGCGATAATCCAGCATGGTGTGCGAGGTCATAAGATAACAGTTCTACATCAGGTTTCTTGAAATCCTTATTCAGCTTTAAAATAGTATGAAGTTCCCGAATAGCATTCGTAACAACTTTTATTAATGCGCTTTTTACGCTTTCATCATTGTCCGGATAATTCACAATTGCACCACTGTACAATTTGTCGGGGACCGATTTTACTATTTCCAGTATTCTAAATATAGAAATGCCTTCTGTCTTAATATCCATTTTCCCATCTTCATATACTTCTACTATTTCTTTGATACGCACCAATGTACCTCTTTCGCCCAGGCCAGAAGGGAGAATGGTGGGCATGCCAAATGGCTTATTTTCTGCAAAACAATCAGTAATCAGTTGTTTATAGCGAGGTTCAAAAATATGCAGGTTCAGTTCCTCTCCAGGAAAAACAACGATGCCAAGTGGAAATATTGGAATGAAATTAGTCATGTGCCGCAAATTAGAAAACTATAGATATCATCAATTAATAACGGGTACTTATTTTGTAATTTTATAGACAAATTCAATCATTTTACTATTTTTAAACTTAATATGCTGCGAAAAATTGCTTTACTATATTTGATGCTGATTGTAAACAGATGAAAAATAAAATTATAGGTAGGGATATAAGTTGGCTTAGTTTCAACGCAAGGGTGCTGCAAGAAGCAAATGATTCTACTGTACCCCTTAAAATGAGGATCAAGTTTTTGGGAATATTCTCCAATAATCTGGATGAATTCTTCAGGGTAAGGGTAGCTACTTTGAAGCGAATGATGCAGATGGGGAAGAAAAATATGCATTTGGAAGCGGATCCACAAAATATATTGGACGAAATCCAAATCATTGTACTAAAACAGCAGAACGAATTTCATAGAATTTGGGATGGAATAATAAAAGAATTGGAAGCTCAAAAAATATCCTTTCTGACCAATGAACAACTCAATGAAGAGCAGCAACAGTTTGTAATTAAATTTTTTGAAGCTGAGGTGCGCAACAATGTTATTCCACTGCTCATTGAAAGTATTCCTCAGTTCCCTTACCTCCGCGAAAAATCTATTTACTTAGGTGTTGTCATGCGAAAGTATGAAGACGCTTACCAACAAAAATATGCGCTAATAGAAATACCTCGCGGTAGCGGAGGAAGGTTTATCCAATTGCCATCTCCTGAAGGGGAAAAACACATTATCCTATTGGAAGACGTAATCCGGTTTAATTTACCGGCTATCTTCTCATACTTTGGTTTTGATCATTTTAGTTCTCATGTTTTTAAAGTGACAAAAGATGCAGAAATAGATATAGACAATGATATATCCACCTCGCTTATTCAAAAAATAGAAAGGGGTCTAAAGAATCGCCGAAGAGGAAAAACAGTGCGTTTCATTTATGATAAAGAAATGGATGCCGGCCTATTGGAGTACCTCATCCGCCGACTAAATCTTTCCAGAAAAGACAACATCATCCCTGGCGGTCGCATCCATAATTTCAGGCATTTTATGGATTTTCCCGATGTATTCAGAGAAAAGAGTGAAAGGCGTGAACCATTTGTTCATCCTGCACTTTCGGGTTCTAATAGGGTAACAGATGTTATTCTTAACAAAGATGTGATGTTGCATTTTCCGTATCATTCCTTTAATGCCATTATAGATTTACTAAGAGAGTCTGCAATGGATCCTGATGTGATGATGATTAAAATAACCGCCTACAGGCTTGCCAATAATTCAAGAATAATTAATGCACTGATTAATGCTGCTCGCAATGGAAAGCAAGTCGTAGTGATGTTGGAATTGAGAGCAAGGTTTGATGAAGAAGCGAATCTGGCCTGGAAGACTAGGTTGGAGGAAGAAGGTGTGAGGGTTTTGATTGGCGTTGATAACTTTAAAGTGCATGCAAAGCTTTGTATTATTCGAAAAAGGATGGGCGAACGTATTGTTCAATTTGGATTTATAAGCACGGGCAACCTGAATGAGCAGACTGCAAAATTGTATGGAGACCATTGCTTGTTGACAAGCAATAGGCAAGTGATGGCAGACATTAACCGAATCATGAATTATTTTGAAAACCCCAAAGCAGGGAATGAGTTACTGAAGCAGTGCCGCACTTTAATGGTCTGCCCTACCAATATGCGACGTGAACTATATGCCCTGATAAATCGTGAAATCAAGAACGCACGAATAAAACGCAAAGCATCTATAACGCTAAAACTGAATTCGCTCAGTGATCCTGAATTAATTGAAAAATTGTATGAAGCAGCTCAGGCTGGCGTTAGGATTAAAATGATTATCAGAGGTATTTTCTGTGGTGTATTTGATAATGCAAAATTTAAAAAGCCTGTTGTTTCTATTAGCATCGTAGATGAATACCTGGAGCATGCACGGGTTATCATCTTTCACAATGGCGGGAAAGAAAAAGTGTACATTTCATCGGCTGATTGGATGGTCAGAAATTTGGATCATCGGGTGGAAGCTTCCGTTCCTATTATGGATAAAACAATTGTTGAGGAATTGAAAGAAATACTGGCAATACAGTTAAAGGACAATGTAAAAGCAAGAGTTTTAGATGGCGAGTTGTTAAATCTTTACGTTGATTCAGGCGATATGCCAAAAATTCGTTCTCAAATTGAAATTGACAACTATTTATTGGAGAAACTTCAAAATGAACCACAAATGAAAAAGGCTTGGCTTAAATAAAGTATTAAGCAATAATTTTGCAAAAAGGTGGGCAGAAAATCTTAATTTCTCTTCCAAAATGGCATTTGTTTTAAAATTGATGGAAATTTTTGCAATTTCATGTAAAAAAGTTTCAAATAAAAAGAAAAAGTTTCATTTTTACGCTCTTTAAATCTAATTGAACTATGGCTGCAAAATCAGGAAAAGAAAAATTACCTAAAAAAACTACAGGTTCTGAACCTGCGGAAAAAAAGTCTTCGAGTGCATCTAAGTCTAAAATAGAACAGGAAGATGATGATTTGGACATGGAGGATATCAAACCAAGCAAAAAATCAGGTGCTAAAAGTAAAGCTGTTGATGACGATGACGATGATGCAGAAGTAGAAGCCCAAGCCGATGACTGGGAAAAGGTAGAAGAAGGCGATGATTGGGATCCGGACTTTGCTGAATTTGACATTCCTAAATCTGGCAAGAAAGCTGGCGGTAAAAAAATAGACGATGACGATGATTTCAAGGTAGATGATGAGTTTAAAGATTTATTCGGAGGCTCATCCCCTCGTGCCGGTAGTGGCTATGACGATGATGATGATTATTAGTGAATAAATTTTAGTGAACAGAGTATATCACACATTTCATGTAAAGGATACGGAGTTGATGAAACAGCAAATGTTGAGCTGGGCAAACCAGTTCAGCATTTGCTGTTTCATGGACAATCATCAATATAATTCAACTCATCAAACCTATGTATGTATAGCAGGAGTTGGCGTACTGGATGCCTTTGAACCAGGTCAGGATTTTTTCAATTCCCTCTCCGCATTTTTACAATCGAACGATGATTGGTTGTTTGGCCATTTTAACTACGAACTTAAGAATAAAATAGAGCCACAATTGCTTTCTCAGCATCCTGATTCTTGTGGATTTCCTGATTGTTTTTTGTATGTACCTGAGGTGGTGATGATGCTAAAAAATGCTGAATTAACCATAGGTGTTTTAAGCGAAAGTGCAGAAGAAATTCATCATCAACTTCTGAAAATTGTGCCTGAACCGATGGTACTTTCGAAGGCTTCAATTAAACCACGGCAAACAAAAGAAGACTATGTAGATGCTGTCAATAAATTGAAGGATCATATTCATTATGGAGATTGCTATGTTATTAATTATTGCCAGGAATTTTTAGCCGAATCGAGCATTCACCCAATATCCATATATCGAAAATTAAGTTTGCTCTCACCCAATCCTTTTGCTGCTTATTATAAGTTGATAGATAAATACTTGGTGTGTGCAAGTCCTGAAAGATTTGTGAAAAAGGAAGGACCAAAGATTATTTCTCAGCCCATTAAGGGAACCATTGCCAGAGATAGAATTGTTGCTGAAAATGATGAACTGAATAAAGAGCAATTGATTAATAATAAAAAGGAAAGAAGTGAGAATGTAATGGTAGTGGATCTGGTGAGAAATGACCTGAGCAAAATATGTGATGATGGAAGCGTAGTAGTAGATGAGTTATTCGGTTTGTATAGTTTCCCCAATGTCCATCACATGATATCAACTGTTTCAGGTAGGCTAAGCCCAAACAAATCTTTTGTAGATGTATTAAAGGCTATGTTTCCCATGGGAAGTATGACTGGTGCTCCTAAGATAAAAGTAATGGAGTTGACAGAGCAATATGAACAAAGTAAAAGAGGTATTTATTCAGGCACGGTAGGATACATTACTCCAGACAAAAACTTTGATTTTAATGTGGTCATTCGTAGTCTTGTGTACAACGAAACGAGCCAACAATTGTCTTTTCATGTTGGAAGTGCCATAACTGCCTATTGCAATGCTGAAAAGGAATATGAAGAATGCCTGCTAAAAGGAGAGGCAATGATGAAGATTTTTTCTTGATTTTTTTTCAGAAACCCTATTTTTTTCAGCCTACATTATATTTCCATTTAACCCCCATTGTCACAACGACGCAAGAGGAGCCTCTATATCCATTAATCAGTTGTTCACCTTTTCGGTTTTGCTGATTAACTGTTCGGGAATTATAGGGACAAAATCACTTACAATCTGAAAACACGAGGGTCAGTCATGTTAGCAAAGAAATCGCATGATTATACCAGCTGTTTTAAACACACTGTACATGTTGACTTGTTGGTCAAAAATAACTTCAAATGAGAAACTCATTCTTTTTCAAACCCTGCTTTTTTCACCATTTCAATTATTTCAGGATTACCTGAGTTGCTGGCAAAGCCCATTACAAACATTACAGAAAACATGGGGCAGAATTTATCTTGTTTATACTGCTTGATTTCAACAGATTTTCCTCTTCCGGCATCTTTTTCAATTAGGTATTGTACAATTTCTTTGTTACCACGTTCAGCTGCCAACATTAAGAGATCTACCCCTTTTACGTCATAATTGGTTGCTGCTCCATTACAACGTTGAATCCCCTTTCCCTCATATACTTTCTTCACCAGTTTGGGGTATTTGTCCACCATATATTTTACAAATTCAATCTTGTTAGATAAAACTGCAGCCAATACATAGTCGCCATTTGTAAAAGCAACATTAGGAAGCCTTGCATTTTCATTTCTCCAGCGATCGGGTATCCGTATTTCTTTTTCTGCATCGTACTTGGCACCTGCATCCATCAGCACTTTTGCGCCCTCTACAAGGCCTGCCTGCATAGCAGCATCCAAAGCGCTTACCTTAGTTCCCATATCAGGATATACCTGATTTACATCTAGACCTTTGTCTACAAACAATCTTATAATTTCTGCAGCTGAAGAAAAATCAGTTGAAGTGGGATTTAAAATACGTTCAGGAAATTTGACGGGAAGCTTTAACCATGATTCTTTATTTTTTTCGTAATACTCTACCATTTCATAAGGTGTCTTCACAGTTTTAATGTATTGGAGGAAAGGATACACGTTTAACGTGTTCGCTATCTTAACCGATTCTTTAAACCTTGCTCCTACATCTAAAAGCATTTTCACAATGGAGGCTGATGGATAGTTGAAAGACACCAGCAAAGCCGATCCAAGCATTGTTTCTTTGTTTACATCGGCACCGGCATCAATCAGCATTTTTACTACGTCGGAGTTACCCCATCTGCATGCATTTTGCAGGGGTGTAATCCCGCTTTTCGTAGGCAGGTTTACATCCGCTTTTGCATCAATCAATGCTTTTGATACTTTAGCAGAAAATGCAGCGGAACTTGCCAATGCTGTATTGCCGTCTTTATCTATTGCATTGATGTCCACCTTGCCAATCATACCAATGGCATTGTCTTCATCAGCCATTTGTATAGCTTTAATCAATTCATCTATTGATTGGCCATAAGAAATTGAATGTAAGATTAGTAAGGAAATAGCTGTAAAAGCGATTGTTAATTTTGATTTCATGGCAGTCAGATTTTTACTTTTACTAATTAGAGACCTATCTTAAAGGTAAATAGTTTTAAGTGGTTTATCAAAATTTTTTGGTGGGGTTGTCTTCTTCTCACAGGTGTTTTTTTGGGAAACATTGCTTCTTACTTAGAAGTGTTTCAATTAGCACGTTATCCAAAAGATATAAGTAGTTCGCAAAACTGTTCTTTTTGAAAAGAAAACAAAAGTTCGTTCGTTCGTTTGGGGGTCTACTGAAAGGACTGGACATTTTTGCAAATAAATCATTTGTTTCATATTTTATTTAATTATTGTGCCGATAGTTTTGTATTCAAAACCGCCAATTCAATGTCAAAAAAAGTTGTGGGACGCAATCTTGTTCTTGGTAATTGGTCAACATAATCTGATAGAATTACTGGCTAGTCTCAAATAAAAAAGCTGCCTTTTTAAGACAGCTCTTTTCTATTACAATAAAAAAAACTCGACAAGCAATTAGAGGGGGATGGTTAATTATTCAACAAAAACTGAACAGATTCGTTCAGTATGGCTGGTTTCTTCGCTACAAACAAATCAATCTTATCAAAAGGAAGATGCATAACATAGCTTCCCATTGCAATCATTTTATCAAAATTAGGATTTAGCTTGTTAAAAACGCCAATTTCCATTCCCAAATGATCGCTGATAATGGCTGCTTTAAACCGACCTGCAATTTTTATTGTTTCCGTAGGTATTGCTGTAAGACCATCTGCTTTTGCTTGTTTTTTTGCAGCATTAAAGTCTATTATTTCATCTGCGGTCATGGTAGTCAATCCTCCGCTTCCTTCAAAGATATAGTGAGTACCAATAAACCTTTTTACATGATTCCGGGTTTCTTCCGGCAAGTTATATTGAAGGTCCCAAAAATTCTTACTGCCACTTTTTCTAATTGCCTGCCTCATTCTACCACTGCCACAATTGTATGCGCCAACCACTAACAACCAATCGTTGAACTCACGGTGCAATTCTTTCAAAATTCTAGCAGCAGCGTAAGTGCTTTTATAAAAATTCATTCTTTCGTCTTTTTCGCTATCCACCCTCAGACCCATTCTCCGGGCTTCATAATCCATAATTTGCCATGGACCAACAGCACCTGCATGTGAAACTACATTAGATACCAGGGAAGATTCAATTACTGAAAGATATTTGAGCTCAACAGGAATGCCATGCTGCGCCAAAATGCCGTCATACATATCAAAGTAGGGTTTACCCCAATGTTTCATTTTCTCTAGTTCAGGTCCGGTCGATTTTATATAATTCTGGACAAAAGGAACAGCTTTTGGATTAAGTTGGGTAACATATGGTTTAGTAGGATCAAAATAAGAGGCAACAAAAAGACTTTTAAAACCGCTTTTATCGGTCATTAAACTATCAACCGAAGCCGCTTTGGGGTCTGAACCTTCGGACATGAAAGCACTACCTGCCATAGCAATTAAAAAAATAAATACAGCAACTAATAGGGATTTAATAAGCCGTCGAAGCTTCACCGAAAATTTCACAGTCTTCATGCTGAACACTACCAATGTTTAGTTAACAATACGGTTTCAATAGCCTTGGATTGGGTAGTAGTAAGTAAGTGATCTGTGACTGTTGCTATCGGTTCAGATCTATTAGGTCTTTCGAAAGGAGGAGCAAAAGTAAGTCATTTTTCTGAGATGTCATCAACTGCAGCCCAAAAGGGAGCCCTTTGGAACTGTTAAAAAGAGGGATAGAAATAGCGGGGATGCCAACCAAATTGGCATAAACGGTATAGATATCTGCCAGAAAAATCTCAATTGGGTCTTTCATTTCACCAAACTTATAGGCTGTAGTAGGTGCGGTAGGTAGCAAAATGGCATCATATTGCTGAAAAATCTTGTTGGTTTCATTCTTTAGCAACTGCCTTACTTGCTGAGCTTTTGTAAAATATGCGTCATAATAGCCGGCACTCAGTACAAATGTTCCTAGTAGGATCCTTCGTTTGACCTCCGCACCAAAACCTTCGCTTCTGGAGAGTTTGTACATTTCAAGAAGACTGTCATTTTCTACGGCTGTTCTGTGACCATATCTTACGCCATCATATCTTGAAAGGTTACTACTAGCTTCCGCCGTAGTTAAAACATAATAAGTAGGAACAATATAATCTAGTAACTCAAATTCAACCGGTTCAACCACATGACCATCTGCTTTCATCTTTTCAGCAAAAGCCATAATAGATTGCCCGATTTCCGGATCCAATGATGGGTGGTTAACTGCATTGGAAAAATAACAGAACCGATATTTTTTGTTTTCTTCTTTATGCTTTGGTGAAAAAAAAGGCGCTTGTAATGCTGTGCTGTCATAGTCATCAGGACCTGCTATTACTTCAAGTATAGCAGAAACATCAGCTATGTTTTTAGCAAAAATGCCAATTTGGTCAAATGAAGAAGCATATGCAATCAATCCATACCGTGAAATAGTGCCATAACTTGGCTTCATTCCTATAATGCCACAAAAGTCTGCAGGTTGTCTTACAGAGCCTCCTGTATCGCTTCCTAAGCTCACCATACACGCACCGGATTGGACAGCTACAGCTGAGCCACCGGATGAGCCACCGGAAACCCTTTCTTCATCTATGGCATTTTTAACGGGACCATATGCAGAATTTTCGTTGCTACCGCCCATCGCAAATTCATCACAGTTTTGACGGCCAATTATTATGGCGCCTTCGGCAATGAGGCGTTCAGTAGCAGTTGCATTGTATAGCGAAGTGAAATTTTCGAGAATTTTTGAAGCTGCTGAAACCGCATGACCATTATAGCAGATTACATCTTTCAGGCCTACAATTACGCCATGTAGTTTACCAATTGCTGCTCCAGCGTTTCGTTGTTGGTCAAGTTCGGATGCAGTTGCAAGTGCTTCTTCAGAGTATACCTCTAGCCACGCATTAAGGTGCGAGGTTACAGTTATCTTATCCAGATAATGCTGAACAACTTCCACGCAGGTGGTTTGGCCGTTCTTTAATTCAATTTGATATTGTTTAATGGAATGAAAACTAAACAAGAGGCTGAACGGTGGAAATATTAAGGTTGTTGAATTGAACTATTTTGAGAAGGTCTTTTGGTATCTTTTTCACTAATTCCATCTTCTATTTCCTTTTTCACATTGTCTTTTGCGTCATTAAATTCGCGGATGCCTTTGCCCAATCCTCTCATGAATTCTGGAATTTTTCTTCCTCCAAATAAAATCAGGACAGCTAGAACAATCAAAATCCATTCGCTGCCTCCCGGCATTCCAATCAGGAAATTTGTGAACATGTAAAAAAATTTAGATTACAAAAGTACGTGTATAAAATGATTTTTGTAACCAAATTCAACAATTAACATATTAAGGTTGGTTTTTGGTACAAACAAAAAAACGGAAACCATAGTTTCCGTTCAATAATATTATGCTAGTAAAGCTGATTAATATCTTTTTTCTTTGATCCTTGCACTCTTTCCACTTCTTTCGCGAAGGTAGAACAACTTGGCGCGACGAACTTTACCTACTTTGTGAAGTACAATCGATTCGATATTTGGAGAGTTCACAGGAAATAGACGTTCTACACCAACACCGTCAGATATTTTACGAACTGTAAATGTTGCAGTAGCACCTTGACCTTGGCGCTTAATACAATCACCTTTGAAAGATTGAATTCTTTCTTTAGCTCCTTCAACTATCTTATAATTAACTGTGATATTATCACCAGCCTTAAATTTTGGTACCACTTTGGTTACAGTCAACTGCTCATGCACAAAAGCTACAGCGTTCATATCTATGATTTTTTTGCGGAGTGCAAAGTTAAGGGGTTTTTATTTATCAAAAAAGTTTTTACCAATCTTTTACTGTCTTACCAAATAATGAGGCCCTTTATTGATTGAAAAATTACTTAAATGAATGAAATTATGTTGAAAATAGTCCTGAACAGCGCGGAAATCTTCTTCTTCTTTGTAATAATTATCGAAAATTAATATGCCACCATGTACCAACCTAGGGTAAAAGAACTGCAATGCAATTAAAGCCGCATCATAATCATCCATATCAATATTGAGGAATGAAATTTTAAAATCTGGATTTTCCATCAGATATTCAGGAATAGAATCGCCCAAATTACCGGGCACAAACTCAATCTTGTTAGCAAGACCCTTCTTTAATAACTTTTTTTGGAGGGCCTTGGTATCTATAGTAGTACTTTTTACTTTATATAACAGTGTCCCACTCATGTCTTCTTCATTGTCAATGTAAAGGCTTTTTGTTTGTTTCTCAAAAGCAACTACTTTGTGGTTCGACTGTTCTGCTATCAGGTTTCTGAAACTGGCAAAGCGCATAAAAGAGGCTTCTGCCGAAATTCCACATTTTACAATACTCCCTTCCAGAAAAGCAATGCGTTTAAACAGTTCATAATGTGCCAATAGTTTTCCTGAAAAACTATGTTCTGAAACTTCCGGGTATAATATTTTTTCCATTTCTATAGGGTATGCGACAAATGATTTCATATGACAAAAAATTGTTTACATGTGTTTTAATAGTAATGACAATTGGTTGTTCGATGAGAATGATTGGATATTTCGCAGGAAATTGGATGCTTACTGGTAATAATTACAACTAAGACTTTTAAGGCGACTTTAAGGTTGCATTAATCGATAATCAATGTTGGTTAACATGAAAAAAGTCCTTCTTTGAAAAAAGAAAGACTTTGGAATATTAGAGCAAATTAAAATTAACGGGCAATATTCACCGCTCTTTTTTCTCTGATCACTGTCACTTTAATCTGACCCGGATAGGTCATTTCAGTTTGTATTTTCTGTGCTATTTCAAAACTTAGTTTATCGCTATCATTATCGGTCACTTTATCAGCCTCAACTATCACACGCAATTCGCGACCTGCTTGAATTGCATATGCTTTTTCAACTCCTTGATACCCTAATGCCAATGTTTCCAATTCTTTAATCCTTTGCAGGTATTGCTGCATGATTTCTCTTCTGGCACCTGGTCTTGCGCCGCTAATAGCATCGCATGCCTGAATAATAGGAGAGATGACAAATTGCATTTCCATCTCGTCGTGGTGTGCTCCAATGGCGTTTACGACAGAAGGATGTTCACCATACTTTTCAGCAAGTTTTGCACCTAGTAATGCGTGGCTCAATTCTGTTTCTTCATCCGGAACTTTGCCTATATCGTGAAGTAATCCGGCACGTTTAGCCAATTTTGGGTTCATGCCTAGTTCGCTAGCCATGATGCCACAAAGGTTGGCTACTTCACGGCTATGCATCAATAGGTTTTGACCATAAGACGATCTAAACCTCATTTTACCAACAATCCTTACAAGATCTTTATGTAAGCCATGAATGCCAAGTTCAATAACGGTCCTTTCGCCAATCTCCATAATCTGTTCTTCCAATTGCTTGCGGGTTTTCTCCACAACTTCTTCAATACGAGCAGGATGAATACGGCCATCTGTTACCAACCGTTGAAGGCTTAATCGGGCTATTTCTCTTCTTAATGGATCAAAAGATGAAAGAATGATAGCTTCAGGCGTGTCATCTACAATGAGGTCTACACCTGTTGCAGCTTCCAATGCACGAATATTTCTTCCTTCTCTACCAATGATTTGGCCTTTTACTTCATCTGTTTCAAGGTTGAAAACTGTAATAGCATTTTCAATAGCTTGCTCAGCCGCAGTTCGCTGGATAGTTTGGATGATAATTTTTCTTGCTTCCTTGTTTGCCTTTTGTTTTGCATCATCAATGATCTCCTGCTGAATGCTTAAAGCACGGCTTTGTGCTTCTTGCTTTAACCCTTCAATTAATTGATTTCTTGCTTCCTCAGCGGTAAGTGCAGCAATCTTTTCCAGTTTCCGAATGTGTTCCTCCTGGTGTTTTTCCAGTTCGGTTCTTTTCTGACTAACCACTTCAATCTGACGATTAAGATTTTCCTTGATCGCATCATTGTCTTTCAATTGCTTTTCAAGGCTTTGGTCTTTCTGATTGAGGGTAACTTCCTTTTGCTTAATCTTGTTTTCTGCTTCTGCAATTTTTCTTGTGCGTTCTGTCACATCTTTGTCGTGATCACTTTTTAGCTGAACAAATTTCTCTTTTGCTTCTAAAATCTTTTCTTTTTTGAGGTTTTCGCTCTGTAATTGTGCATCTGCGATTAGCTTTTTAGCTTGTTGTTCTGCATCCTCTACTTGCTTTTTAGTGTCTTTTGCAAAAAGAAGTTTACCTACAAACACGCCTCCTGTAATCCCCACAATACCAATTATGATAGTTAATATCGATGAATCCATTCTTATTAATGTTTTTTTATAAGATTATTAATGTATATTTTCATACACTCATTTAGTTTAAAATGAGCAAGCCGTAATTGGCGAAGATATTATTTATGAACGATAAAAAGTAGTAGTTTGAATTCGATATTTTGTTAATGTAATTGCAAGGTGTAGTTTGCTTTCATATTCTGTTTGAAATTTGTTCAAATAGCCCAATTTGAATACGCAATACTTTTCTTAGGTTTTTGCACTAGCAATTATCTTGACAATGCTTTATTAAGCTTTGCTTCTATTTTAGATAATTTTTCCATTCCATCTTCTTCAGATTGCATTTCAGGTGAGGGTCTTTGTTGTTCAGTAGCAAACCAAAGCAGCACCATTGAAACGTAATCCTGCATGTCCTTGCCAGAAAAGTTTGTCTTAAATTCTATAATTTTTTCATTGATCAGTTTCATCGTTTTTCTTACCATTTCTTCATCAGTAGGATCTATTTTTAACCGGTAAGACCTATCGGCTACAATGATATTGATGGGTATTAGCGGCTTTGACATAACTAGGAATTAAGAAGCGCCAGGCATTTGTCTATGTCTTTTAAATAAGTATCAATTCTATTTTCCAACTCTTTTTTACTGCCAGCTTCCAAGCCCGTGGACGTTATTTTCAATGCATCAACCTTTTGTTGCAAGCTATTCAACAACTCAGTTTTTGACTGAAGGTCTTTGGTTAAACTAACATTTTCTTTTTGAAGTCGCTCAGCTTCTTTCTTTACAACTTCATATTCTTTGAGAAGCTGTTGTACTTTATCCTCTATTCTATGTATTTGATCTGCAGTTTCCATAAATTGGGTTATTTTCTTATTTCGGCATTCAGTTCTGTTTCAAAAGCGCCAATTAGTTTATTGATCATCCCATCAATTTCCTTATCGGTGAGGGTTTTTTCATCATCCATAAAGGTAAAGCTAACAGCCATGGATTTTTTGTCTGCGCCTAATTTTTCACTTTCAAAAATGTCAAATAACTGAACCTCCTGTAATTTAGCAATTTTTGCTTTTGCAACTGCATTTTCCAATGCTTTATAAGTAATGGAGCGATTAACCACCAACGCCAAATCTCGGGTCACTGCCGGAAATTTTGAAACTTCCTTATAGGTTATTTTTTTACTGTTGTTTAATTTTATTAACTGTTTCCAATCAAAGTCAATTATGAAAACGGGTTGTTTAATGTCAAATGCTTTTAAGCGAGTTGGCGAAACTTCACCAATGGTCACAATCTCTTTTTTATTTATTTCCGCTGATACAACCGTCGAGTAATCTGCATTTTTTTCTATTGAAATGGTAGCTTTTTGAATGCCACATAATTTTAGAACAGCATTTGTTATTCCTTTGGCAACATAGAAATCTGTAGGAATTGCTTTTGTCCTCCATGAAGCAGGGTTGGATAAGCCTGTCAGGTAAATAGACAAATGTTCGTTTTCGCTATATTCCCCAACGCCAGTAGTATGATAGGTCTTGCCAAATTCAAACAGTTGCAAATCTTTGTTCTTTCTATTAAGGTTGTATGAAATTGTTTCCAGGCCTGTTTCTACCATAGAAGGACGCATGACATCCAACTCAGTACTCAAGCTGTTGATCATTTTAACTGAGCCACTTAACACTTCATCAGAATAGTATTGGCTGTTGGTGATTGAGTTGGTAACAATTTCGCTAAAGCCTTGCCCGATTAGAAACCCCGCTATTTTTTCTTTCAGGTTTTCTTTAAAAATATTCTCATCTGCAGCGGGGGTGATGGTCATTGATGTAGGAATTTCAATGTTGTCAAGCCCGTCAATTCTAATTATTTCCTCAACAATATCTGCAGGCAAACTAATGTCAGGTTTACTAAAAGGAACGGCTACACAAAGTTCATCCATTCCTTCTTTAATTATTTCAAAATCGAGGCTACTCAATATTCTTTTTGCGGCATCGGGATGATAATTTTTACCACTTAGTTTTTTCAAATAATGGTATTTGATAGCAACTTGTGTTTTTTCTGCCGGATCGGGATAAATATCTATGATATCCGATGAAATAGAACCACCGGCAATTTCTTTTATCAATAAAGCGGTTCGCTTTAAAGTATTTACAACATGGGATATATCTACTCCTTTTTCAAACCTAACTGCTGCTTCTGTTCTTAGCCCATGTTTAATAGACGATTTTCTAATGCTTCCAGGGCTGAACCATGCACTCTCAATAAATATATTGGTGGTCGTTGTGCTAACACCACTTTTTGCACCGCCGAAAATTCCTGCAATGCACATGCCTTCTTCATCGCCATTGCAAATCATCAGATCGTCTTTGCTCAGTTTTCTTTCTTTTTCATCCAATGTGGTGAACAAAGTGTCTTGTGCCAGATTTTTTACAATTATGGTGTTTCCTTTTATTTGGTCTGCATCAAAAGCATGGAGGGGCTGCCCAGTTTCTTGAAGCAAATAATTGGTGATATCAACAATGTTATTGATCGGCCGTTGCCCAATAGCTTCTAATTTTTCTTTCAACCATTTTGGGCTTTCTTTTACTGTAATGCCTGAAATGCTTACGCCTGCATATCTTTTGCATGCAATATTATTTTCAACCACTACTTTAATTGGCAGCGATTGATTGTCGACTTGAAATGCATTTTTAAAAGGATATTTTGGCCGGGCTTCTTTATTATTATGATGTGTGAGGTAAGCGCAAACATCTTTTGCTACCCCAAGGTGGCTCATGGCATCCATTCTATTGGGCGTTAGGCCTATTTCATAAATCCAATCGGTATAAGGTTGAAAATAGTCAGCTGCTTTTGTTCCTGCTTTTGCTTCTGTTGGCAATACCATTATCCCATCATGATTTGTACTCATTCCAATTTCATCCTCTGCGCAGATCATTCCCTGGCTTTCTTCACCCCTTATTTTGGCCAGTTTCATGGTCGTGGGTTCACCATTGGTTGGATAAATAGTTGTACCAATGGTAGCCACCAAAACTTTTTGTCCTACAGCTACATTGCTTGCTCCGCATACAATATTTAATGGTTCTCCTTCACCAATATCTACTTTGGTAAGTCTTAGCTTGTCCGCATTGGGATGTTGGGTACATTCCAGAACATGACCAATTACAATTCCTTTCAGACTGCCTTTAATATTTTCATAATACTTTAGGCTCTCTACTTCCAAACCAATAGAGGTAAGGATTGCAGATAGTTTTTCTGGTTCTATTGGATCGGGTAAATATTCGCTCAGCCATTTATAACTAATTGTCATTTTTGTCTTTTTCGAATTGCAAATATAACAGGTGGATTTGAGGAGTGCTTTTATTCACTGGTAAGAAGTGAAAAAATATGAAAGGAGCAGGAAGTTTTCGTATAATATTTATTTCAAATAAAATATTTGTTTATCATTACGATTGGTTCATTTTCCATGCTTTTTGTTCTGTTTTTTCTAAAAATGGCTATTTTTTATCGTCCTTAATTTTAAGAAAAAAGTTGCAAAAAAACAATCTTTATTTAGGATTTCTTTCTGCACAAATTGTGTGAATATATTAACGAATAAGGCGGAAAACTTTTTTAAATTGTGCATAAATGGCGATGGCATGTTTATAAACATAAACACAGTGTGGCATAACGTTGTTGATGAAAAAAGAACAACTATTCTTTGGCAAAAATAGTTTCTATAAAAAAACAGACCACTATATTCGTCCTCCCGATAAAGAATCCTGACATTTTCTGGAAAGGCTGGAAAACGATGAATAATACCGGTTAAAAAAATTAAATATCAGTTTTTAAAATCCTACTAACCACATAAATGGACTTAACAAGTTTAAATAAAGATCGAAAATTTAAAAGGAAACCATCGCTCGATTTGAGCACGATGGTATATGGAAAAGTGCCTCCACAGGCTAAGGAATTAGAAGAGGCTGTTTTAGGAGCAATCATGCTGGAAAAAGGTGCATTTGACATTGTTATAGAAATTTTAAAGCCGGAGTGTTTTTATGTAGATTCTCACCAACGGATATTTCAAGCTTTCCAGTCGCTAAGCCAAAAAAACGAGCCTATCGATATTTTAACGGTGGTAGAAGAGTTGAAATTTAAAGAAGAACTGGATATTGTTGGCGGCCCATATGCTATTACGAAGCTCACAAATATGGTGGTTTCTACTGCCAATATTGATGCGCACGCCAGAATAGTATTGCAAAAATTTATTCAGCGTGAACTAATCAAAATAAGCGGTGAAATAATAGCTGATGCTTATGAAGACAGCACAGACGTTTTTGATTTGTTGGATGAAAGTGAAAGTAAGATGTTCAAAATCACCAACAACTACCTAAAGAAAAACTTCGATGACATAGATACGGTATTGACTAAAACCATTACCCGGATTGAAGAATTAAGGAATAAGCAAGAAGATATTTCAGGTGTTCCAACAGGATTTCCTACGCTTGATAAAATAACTTACGGTTGGCAACCAACGGATTTAATCATATTAGCAGCCCGTCCTTCTGTGGGTAAAACTGCATTTGCATTAAACCTTGCAAGAAGTGCTGCACTGCATCCAACAAAACCTACACCTGTTGCTTTCTTTAGTTTGGAAATGAGTGCAAGTCAGCTTGTACAAAGGGTTTTGAGTGCCGAAAGCGGAATAATGCTTGAGAAAATTAGCAGAGGTAAATTGGAAGATTATGAGATGCAGCAATTGTACACAAAAGGCATTAACAGGCTTTCGCAATCACCTATTTTTATTGATGACAGTGCCGCATTAAACATCTTTGAATTTAGAGCAAAAGCCAGACGATTGGTTCACAAGCACCAGGTGGGATTGATCATTATTGATTATTTGCAATTGATGAGTGGTAGTGGAGATCGCAACTCAAACCGAGAGCAGGAGATAAGCCGCATTTCAAGAGATTTAAAAAGTCTGGCAAAAGAATTAAGTGTTCCTATCATTGCGCTTAGCCAGTTAAGCCGGGCAGTAGAAACAAGAAAGGAAAGCAAAATGCCTCAATTGAGCGACCTGAGAGAATCCGGTGCAATAGAGCAGGATGCTGACATGGTTATGTTCTTGTACAGACCGGAATACTATGATATTAATACCGATGAGTTGGGAAACAGCAATCGTGGTGAAACCCACGTAAGAATAGCCAAACACAGAAATGGTAGCCTGGAAACCATCAAGCTAAGAGCATTGTTGCACATTCAAAAATTTGTTGAAGAAGAAGGCGATGATGATTTTAGCAGCGGTGGAGGAAGTGGCGGAGGTTCATCCCCTTCCGGTGGAGGCGGCAACTGGAAGCCAACCAATATAAAACCGGGAAGCCCTTCACAAGGTGGAGATGATAATGCGAAGTTGTTTATTCAGAAAGGCAGCAAAATGAACAGCGGAGAATTTGATGAAGGGTTTGATGATGTAAATCCTTTTTAAAATTCTTGTTGGCATAAATATTTTACCCCGGAACTTCCGGGGTTTTTGTTTTAATTTGTAACTATGGAACGCCCTGTTTTTTTTATTGACCACCTGCCAGAAAATACCATTACACTTAATGAAGACACTTCAAAGCATGTAGTGCAAGTATTAAGGATGAAGCCGGGTGAACAATTGCACTTAACGGATGGGGCCGGCAGTTTGCTGAAAGCTGAAATAATAGACGATCATAAGAAAAAGTGCACCGTTGGGATAATTGATAGGAATTTTCAACAAAGGAAAGCAAGAAAAATTTCCATTGCCATTTCATTGGTAAAAAACAATAGCCGGTTTGAATGGTTTTTAGAAAAAGCAACAGAGATAGGTGTTACAGAAATTATTCCTTTGCTATGTGCCAGAACGGAGAAGCAGCATTTTAGGTACGATAGAATGAAACAGATTTTGATAAGTGCCATGATGCAGAGTAAACAGGTTTGGCTGCCTGTTTTACCTGAGCCCGTTTCATTAGATAGAGTTTGTTCTACTTCAAATTATCAAACAAAATTGATAGCTCATTGCATGGAAGATCAAAAACAGGATATCACAGAATATCGTCAACAAGATTCTTTGCAAATATTGATAGGTCCCGAAGGCGATTTTACAAATGAGGAAATTAAAATGGCAATAGAATTTGGATATGTCCCGGTTTCTTTAGGTAGTACAAGACTTAGAACTGAGACAGCAGGAATGGTAGCTGCCTCATTGTTAAGTATATGATTTTTAAAATAAAAAAATTGGACAATCGGATTGGTCCTCCTAATTAAGCAATAAAATTTTTGATATTATTTAACCAACGCTTTGCAAATATTTTTCACTATGCCCGGTCCTTCGTAAACAAAACCGGTCCAAACTTGAATAAGCGAAGCACCTGCATCTATTTTTTCTTTTGCACCCGCACCTGTAAAAATTCCTCCGCTACCTATTATAGGGATTTGTCCATTGGAATGTTTTTGTATGTAGGCAATCATATCTCTTGATCTTTCCTTTAAAGGCAGACCACTTAATCCGCCGGCTCCTATTTTTTCAACTGTATTTGTATCCGACAACAAATGATCTCTGCTAATGGTTGTATTGGTAGCCACAAGCCCGCTCAACTTTACCTCATTGGTCAATTCCAAAATATCGTCTAATTGACCTACCGAAAGATCCGGAGCAATTTTTAGCAATAGGGGCTTAGGAAATAATCTTCCCTGGTTGATGTTTTGCAGTTCACTAAATATCTTGATGAGCGATCCTTTTTCTTGCAGTTCTCTCAATCCTGGGGTATTAGGTGAACTCACATTCACTACAAAATAATCAACGCAATCAAACAGTTCAGTAAAGCAGATATTGTAATCTTTCCAGGCATCTTCATTTGGTGTCACCTTGTTCTTTCCGATGTTTCCTCCTATTATAATATTTCTTTTGGTTGCCTTCAATCTTGCAGCTACTGCTTTTACGCCATTATTATTAAAGCCCATTCTGTTAATTATGGCTTTGTCTTGTGGCAGACGAAATAGTCTTGGCCGGTCATTTCCTTCTTGGGGCAATGGTGTAACAGTGCCAATTTCGACGAAACCAAAACCTAAAGCTTCCAATTCCCTGATGTACAATGCATTTTTATCAAATCCGGCGGCCATTCCAACTGGATTTTCAAAGCTCAACCCAAATACTTTTCGTATTAAAGAAGGATGATCGTAACGAAAGGCGTTACTGATTTGTTTTTTGATAATATCAACCCTGCAGCTATTACGGAGTATATTCATAGAAAAGTGATGCACTGCTTCTGCATCAAAATTGAACAGGATATCTCGTATCATTGAATACATGTTGCGAAGGTAATGGTAGAAGACATTAGTTAAAGTCTGATGCTTCAACTTCCTTTCTTCTTACATTTGATAATAAATTAAAAATATGCAGGAAGCCTATATAGTAGCAGGATATAGAACCGCCGTAACCAAAAGCAAGAAAGGGGGTTTTCGTTTCACCCGTCCCGACGATTTGGCCATTGAGGTGATTAAGGGCTTGATGGCAGCCGTTCCGCAGGTAGAAACTGCTATGATTGACGATGTAATAGTTGGCAACGCTGTGCCCGAAGCAGAACAGGGTTTGCAAGTTGGAAGAATTATTGCCGCACGTGCTTTGGGTATTGGGGTTCCTGGAATGACTGTAAACCGCTATTGCGCCAGCGGATTGGAAACCATCGCTATTGCAACAGCCAAGATAAGAGCGGGTATGGCTGATTGCATTATTGCAGGCGGAGTAGAAAGCATGAGCATGGTGCCTACCGCAGGCTGGAAAACAGTTCCTGCTTACTCTATAGCTTCAGATGAACCTGACTACTATCTGAATATGGGGCTAACTGCTGAGGCCGTTGCCAAAGAATACAATGTGAGCCGCGAAGACCAGGATGCATTTAGTTTGCAATCTCATATAAAGGCAATCAATGCTATCAAAAATGGATATTTTAAAGAGGGCATTCTACCAATAAATGTAGAGCAGGTGTACCTGGATGAGAAGGGCAAAAAGCAGAAAAGAAATTATGTAGTAGATACGGATGAAGGCCCTAGATCGGATACTACTATAGAAGCATTGGCCAGGCTTAAGCCTGCTTTTGCAGCAGGAGGAGCTATTACAGCGGGCAATTCTTCGCAGACAAGTGATGGAGCAAGTTTTGTAATAGTGATGAGTGAAAAGCGGATGAACGAATTGGGACTACAACCTATTGGTCGTTTGGTACAATGTGTAAGTGCCGGAGTGCATCCACGCATCATGGGTATTGGTCCGGTAGCAGCTGTGCCCAAAGTGTTGAAGCAAGCCAACATGAATATGGCTCAAATAGACTTGGTAGAATTGAATGAGGCATTTGCTTCACAGGCATTGGCGGTTATAATGCAATTGAAAATAAACCCTGATGTGGTGAATATAAATGGTGGAGCTATAGCTCTTGGTCATCCATTGGGATGTACAGGTAGCAAACTGACGGTGCAAATACTGAACGATTTAAAACGGCTTGATAAAAAATATGGGCTTGTGACTGCTTGTGTTGGAGGTGGACAGGGTGTTGCAGGAATTATAGAGCGATTGTAATTTTATTATCCAACAATTCCATCTATTTCAACTGCTTCAGCCAGCAGCTTTGCAATAGCATTTTCATCTATTTCTTCAGGTGATTTGTAAATTTTATAATAGATCTGTTTGTTGGTGCCATGAGTAAGGTAATTGTCTATGTCCCTTAGTTTATTGCCATACCAAAATCCCAATAGAACGCCTTCTCTTATTCCACCTCGCGGTATACTAGACGGCCAAATGATACAGATTCCCTTTTTTCCATGATAGTAAGGAACACCGAATGACAATTTTTCTTTGAATTTATCAGGTAGATATTGGTGAATAATCTGTCTTAGCACATCAGTTATCAGTCGTTCGTTTTCGGGAAGCTTTTCAAATAATTGTAGAATAGTTGTAGGCGTTTCTTTTCTTAATGCCATTTTGTAGCAAGATTAATTTTCAGAATAAATGTAAGTACATTTTTTGCACGAAGTGCCATTACATCTTTCTCAACGCTTATTGAAGGTCAAACGATTTTAATATTTTCCACTGGTTTTCATCGATCTGTTCAATCAATGAAATATGCTTAAAGGTTATGCTTTCCGGAAAGTTTACTTTTTCTATTTGTTCAAAAATACGATCAGTACAAAAAGAATTTCTGGGGTGCATGATGGTAATGTGCGGAATATGTTTCTTAGGATTATCAACGACATTTTTTAATGCAATACTTCTTAAATCCTGAAAGGATGAATTGTGATTAGAAGCAGGTAGCCAAACACCTCTTCCATCCTGAAATCTGCAAACTTTTTCAAAAGCAATTTCCACTGGCCCACAATTGATTTTAGTTAGATTATTTAGCACCATTTCTAAATTGCTTAATTCATCTTCTCTACATAAGGTTACGTGGCTTTTTATTAACCTATACTGCTCGGGATTGTATTTTTCTCGAACGCTTTCAATCACATCTGATATGGACTCATCAACAAAAAGTGTAAGTTGTCTTCTTAACATTATTATTTCAATTATTGAGATCTTATTATTTATTTAATGAAGAACATTCCATTATCTCAAGCAAATTAATTGGATTGCTTAAATTCTTCAATTTCTTTATAATAGTCTAAAGCCTTTCTGATGTTCTTTCCCCCAGATCCGGCAATCAATGTTTTGAGCCATTTTTTGTCAGCATTTTCTATTATTTGGTTCTTGTATAGCCAATAGGATGCAAAAGTAAAAGTAAAGGTTAGTGTGGATTGAAAAACCAGATATCCCCATCCTACAGCGTCGGGAAACCATGCGTCACTTAGGTAAAACGTAGTCCAAAATGGTAATTGTAGAACCATCACTCTGCTATGCCTGAAAATAGACAACTGCAGCTTGACTAATTTTTGTTGAATATCGGTAATGCTGCCATCAAAATCAATATTATTGGCCCATACCAAGTGTTTTATATAGTCAGATAGTGCAATGATGTTGATGATAAATATGCAAGTCATAGATACAATGAAGTAGTTGGCTGCGGAAGAATAATGTGCAATAGCATAAGATAAAATGCTACCTAAAATAATGAGGTAAATGACAACAGTTATTATGCCTCTTGTTTTGAATCTGGATAATGATTGTAAAGCACTTTTTGCTTTTTGATTAATGGTTTCTATTAGGATCCGCTTGTTTAAAGCCAATGACTTGTCTATTTTCTCGTAGTGTTCTTTCCATAAAAGAACAAAATTTGTTTCTTCCATTTGTTTAGGAATTTAGGTTTGAAAAATGTAGTTTTAATCTTGCTTTAATTCGGCCAACTTTCGTAGATACATTGGTTTCTGATATACCTAAGATTTCAGCAATTTCTTTATGGCTTTTTTCTTCTAAGTAGAGTAAGATGAGCGCTTTGTCTAGATCTTGCAAAGTAGAGATAAATTGATGCAACATTTCAAAGCCAGCTTCTGTTTGCTTATTTTCTTGCAAATTTGCAATATTGAATATTTGGTCTGAAAGGGGATTGGAAATATTATTTCGGGTGCTTTCTTTTCTAAAAAAGGAAATAGCAACATTCAGCGAAATTCTATAAATCCATGTAGAGTATTTGAATTGATCATTGTACTTATCAAATGATTTCCAGAGTTGTAATATGATTTCCTGTACAAGATCTTTTCTATCTTCCTCCAATTTGCAATAAGCATTGGCCACCTTATTTATAATGCCCTTGTGGTTTTCAATAACAGTGAGAAATGGTGCTGTTTTAGATATAGAGGTCATTTGCTTTATTTCTTGCTAACAATATTATTCGCATCATAGGCAAGAAAATCACAGTAAGTGTAAGATTATTTTTTGGAATTAAGAAATTTTCTAATAAATCTTATGACAAAATGAAGTGATACGCTCAGAAAAATTAAAATAATTGGTACTTATTATAAAGCAAAAGAGGTTGAACAGCGTTAGCCATTCAACCTCTTTTAAACAAGTATTCGGAATTAGTTATTAGCAATAATCTCTGCACCCAAAGCTTGAGCACCTGTACCACCAAGGAAACCTTTTGCAAAAACAGTGTAGATTTTGCCGGCTTGTAAAGTAATAGCTGGTAATGTTAATGCAACGGTTGCAGTACCAGCAACTCTAACATCAAGATTGTAAACACCTGCAGCAAGTGGTGTAAACGCCGTTGCACTTTTGAAGGCTCTGTTACCAAATACCACAGCACCACTACTAGCCACAGCTATATCAACTGCAGGAGCATTTGGTGAAAGGTGTACAAAACGTACATGTGCTTGTCCTGAAGCAGGGGCAGTAAGATCGTCTCCAAGTACAATTGCAGAAATTTTCGAAACTGAATCAACAGCAAATACTGAGTAATTCTTATTGGCTTCAAAATTTACATTGGCATTAATAACCGTAGTGGATGTGCCCGACACATTTATTTTAATGTTTCTTGTACCTGCATTCACTGTAAGGTATCCCGTATTAGCAGGAAATGTTAAAGCCGCTGTATTTTGTTTTGTGTCATCTACTAACAAGTCAACACCCGGAGCATTTGGAGATGCGTGGGCAACAAGAACTTTTGCAGTAGGTGTAGGAACAGGATCATCATCTTTGGAGCAAGATGAAATAAGGACAATACTAAGAGCTAATAAGCTCATCATTTTTAGAGAAGCAATTTTTTTCATTTTAGTGTTTTTTATATTAAAACACCAAATAAATGATATTGTTTATTTTTAAGGCAATTTTAATTCAACAAATTATTTTTCTTCCAACGTAAATCCAATGGTAGTTCCAATGTCAGGTTTACTTCTAACATGCATCGTTTGTTCATGAGCTTCAATGATGTGCTTGCATATAGCAAGCCCTAAACCTGTACCGCCTACATCCCGGCTTCTGCCTCTATCAGTACGATAAAATCGCTCAAAAATTCTAGGGAGGTGTTCTTCAGATATTCCTATTCCATCGTCGCTAAGTTCTACTAATACACGTTTTCCATCTGTTTTATAAATACCAGCTGTAATATGTCCGTTCTCTTTTCCATATTTGGTAGAGTTAGAAACGATATTAATAAGTACCTGCCTAATTTTTTCTTTGTCAGCAAATACATATATAGATTGTTCGCAACCTTTTTTTATACCACATTTAATATTTCGTTTTTCAGTTTTTATAGAAAGAGAATCAAAAACTTCTTTGATCAGCTCCTGAATAATAAAATTTGTTTTATACAAGGGCTGTTCTCCGCTTTCGAGGCGGGTTATTTCATCCAGATCTTTTACCAAATTAACCATGCGTTCGATATTGCGGGAAGCATTTTCCAGAAATCTTTTGCTGAGATCTTTATCATCCAATGCCCCATCAAGAAGCGTATCTACATAGCCTTGTATTGCAAAAATTGGAGTCTTAAATTCGTGCGCCAAATTTTGAAGAAATTCCTTTCTATAAGCTTCATTGGTTTTCAATAACTCAATTTCTTCTTTTCTCTGTATGGCCCATTGTTCTACATCCTCCCTCACTTCGTCTATACCTTTTTTGGGCAATATGTATTTGTTGTAAGTTTCTTCTCTTAAAGTGGCTTTTGTTTGGTAAATAAACTTGTAAATCAGTTTTATCTTTCTATAGATAAATTTCTCAAGTGTGTATCGGATCAACAGGAAGCTACCCATGAAAACAACAAAGAACACAATAGCGGAAATCCACCATGCAGGATGCATAAACTGGTATGCAATCGTAATTGGGATGGTGAGTGTTGCCGCTGTAAACAATGAAAGTTGAAGCGGTGATAGACTTTTCGTATTAATCATGTGTTTACTGTAGTCTTATTATAAAGATCGGTTAGAAAAGTTAATACGATAAAAAACAGCCTAACTCCTTCTATTACTTATAGGGTAATTTTCACAAATCAAAATTAGCTGATTATGCTTTCATCTATTTAGTTTAGATTAAACAAAAACTGTGAGTGGTAATTAGATTTTTTTGGTATGATAAAAAAATTAATGATATAATGTTTGACACTAATCATTGGCAGTCTCAAATTTATAACCAACTCCTTTCACTGTAGTGATACAATCAATGCCTAATTTTTGCCTTATTTTTCTAATATGTACATCAATTGTCCGGTCACCTACTATTACCTCAGTACCCCAAACATTGTTAAGTATTTCATTTCTTAAAAAAACCCTTCCCGGCTTTTGGGCCAGCATGTACAACAATTCAAATTCTTTTTTTGCCAGAATGATTTCTTTTCCGTTTATTAAAACTATAAATTTTTCATGATTGATAACCAAGTTTCCAGTAGTAATCACTTTGTCATCAGTAATCTGTAATCTTCTGAAAATCGCATTTACCCTGCTTACCAAAACTTTTGGGCTGATGGGTTTATTTACGTAGTCATCAGCACCTGTTTCCAATCCTAAAACCTGAGAGGCTTCGTCGCTAAGCGCAGTTAGGAAAATGATGAGCGTATCGTTGTATTCTGGTTTTGATCTAAGGGTTTTGCAGACTTCTACTCCATTCATTCTTGGCATCATGATATCTAGAATGATCAGGTCTGGTTTAAAAACTTTTGTTTTGTCCAATGCCTCCAATCCGTCTTTTGCCGTTTCTATTGTATAACCTTCCTTTTTTAGATTATATTGAATGATCTCAAGTATATCAGGCTCGTCATCGACAATTAAGATCTTTTTATTTTGAAATTCCATTAACAATATATTTACACAAAATTAATTTTAGTGTTGTCTAATAGATGAGGAATGCCATTATTTAATTGTTAAGTAATGAGCAATTGTAATCAATAAAATCATAAAAGGTCATTAATACTGTCTAGTTATATCCTTTGGTAGTATTTTTGACCATTCAAGATAAATATGCATAAATATATATTTTTTAGCTTACTGTCCTTGTTTTCTTTTGCTGCAATAGGTCAGCAAAACAAGCCATTTATCCCTTTAATGCGCAAAATTTTTCATGACAATATAGATAAATCTCAAAGGACAATAGACAGACTTGACCGTAAAGAGGATAAAGCCTTGGCATTAACCGATGATCCGGAAGTGAATAACCAGGTAGCGTATTCCTTGTTTAATAAAGTCGATCAGTTGCAAGATAAAATTGAAGCCGATTCTATACTTAATTCCAATACCAAGATCAGATTGTTAAGGGGATTGAACGAAATGCTTGGATCGTATGACGTAGGCTATAGAAGGCGACAAATAAAGCCTAGTTGGCTTCCTGACTTGATTAACTCGTATGCTGATGCCTACGAACTGGATAGGCAGGGATTGCCAATTACACCAGTAATAGAACGAAACAATTATTTCATTGCCGACATTTTGGTAAAAGGGGTAGCGTTTGACAAAAACGTTGGAATTGTTGCCAGCCGAGAATTGTTATTACTAAAAAGTGCAAAGGAATATCCCCGTCAGATACTGGCAATTTTGAGTGAAAATCCGGAAGTGTCATTTGCGGATAGTTTATTAAGGGTTTTGGCTCGGTTTCAGCCGGATGATGTATATAATTATGCGCAATCTAATACTGGACTTGGTAATAAAATCCGATCAAGCGAAGACCCATTGATTAAGGCTATTGTTCAATTGGCAGGTGTAAATGAAGGTCGTTTATACTTTCCTTTTCTCGACAACCTTTACCGAGGTAAAACAACCGTAGATGATTTGGTAAAAGTCAAAGATGATGAATTTAAGTATTACCGATTGCTGGTAAATACGCAGATTGAATATGCTGACAGAATGCGGAGAAGGGATACGCCTTTGGCGATGGTTGCACTTACAGGCATGCTAAAATCTAA
The DNA here is from genome assembly GCA_031424295.1 of Segetibacter sp. Taxonomy (GTDB): domain Bacteria; phylum Bacteroidota; class Bacteroidia; order Chitinophagales; family Chitinophagaceae; genus Segetibacter. The sequence goes on from JANPHE010000330.1 coordinate 51,801, forward strand.
AGCGGTTGAAAGTTTCATAAATGTTATAAATGGGCTTCACGATTCTCCTGATAATATCCGGATGAAAAAGGTGGAAACGCTTAATCCGCAAGAGTTATATTTTTTGGCAGTGATGGGCGAGACAGAAATTTATACAAGTAGCTACCTCAAAGTTTATGACCGGATTTTTCAACGTATGAAAAACCCCAACAGTGATACGTTATTGCTAAGCGTAAATTTTGATCATTTTAAAAAGTTTATCAAAATGGCAGCTAATTATAATAAGCTGGATGACTTTTTAAGGCGAATGAATAAAGGCAATGCTGAAATAGTAATGCGGGCTTTTGCAAGTGGATTAGATAAAACCGGTAATTTGGAAGATGCCGTAGATGTAGCAGATAGTTATGCAAGCATCTCAGACAAAAACATGCAAAAACTAATTCTGGACGAGATACAATCAAATCTGGAAAAGCAGACAAATCTGGATAATAAAAGAGGGATAACCATCTATGATTTGCTCAATAATATTTTCCAAAGTCTTGATACTACCAAAAAAATTGACCTTGAAAAGAAGTTTGGAATACCACCTATTTTTTCTGTGAGCAACAGCAGCTTAATGGATACCTCCGGGAGAATAATTATCCAGCAATTTTTTTATGGAGATAAAGATGGAGAGTTTATTTTCAAATCATTTGTAGCAGCTTACACCAACGCTAACTGGAAAATTGTAGCTAAGCCTGAATGGATTGAAGTTACTTCTACAAAAGGTACACCCATTACAATTTTTGCAAACAGACCGCTGGATGAATTGCTTGGATTGGATGAACAGGCACAGGCAAATTTGAGTATTTATTTAAGAGATATTGAAGCCTATCCCACTTTTGTTATACACAGGGGGCATAGTTATCACGTTTCTTCCACTATAGACCAACTTTACTATTCTACGCGAATTGTTCTGTTGGGCAGTTGCGGAGGATTCCAGAATGTAAACAGAGTGTTGTCTATTTGCCCTTATGCCCACATCATAGCAAGCAAGCAAGTTGGAAGTGGTACCGTTAATTCTCCAATGATTCAATACATGACAGAGACTTTGCGAAATGGAAAAGAGTTGAATTGGCCAAAAATGTGGAAGGAATTAAGCATTCAACTGAAAAATGTAAACCTTTTTGAGGATTATATTCCGCCTTATAAAAACTTGGGTGCTTTGTTTATTATGGCATTTAACCGGGTAATGGATCTTTAATTAAATGAGTGGATTGCTTTTGCATTCCATCGGGTTCTAAATACTTCTAAAACTTATGCCTGACCAGGTAAAGAAAAAAATATTTGACTTTGCATTATTAGGCAGGGTATTTCAATTTGTGAGGCCTTATAGAAAAGTGCTTATCACGAGTATTGTGTTGTCTATATTGCTTGCCTTGTTTGCACCGGTCAGGCCATACCTCATCAACCTGACCATAGATGCCGCTACTGGAAAAACCATTCATTATCCCGGTTGGCTTAAAGTATTTTTTTTAAATACAGATTTGTCGGATGCAACCAGGTTTATCATAAATGTTACCATCTTTCAAATTGTCTTTTTGTTTATTGAAACTTCATTCCGGTTTACTTTTTCTTTTTTCACCTCTTGGCTTGGGCAAAGTGTGGTTAAGGATATTCGGGTTGCTGTTTACAAAAAAGTAATGAATCTCAATTTGTCTCAGTTCGACAAAACGCCCATAGGTACGCTTACTACCCGAACCATCAATGACATTGAGAGCATCAATGATATTTTTTCTGATGGCCTCATTCCCATTATTTCTGATCTGCTTACCATTGTTTTTACGTTGGTTGTAATGTTTTATATGGATTGGCAACTTACTTTGGTCAGTCTGATTCCTTTTCCTATTCTGATATTTGCTACCTATTACTTTAAAGAAAGCGTAAACAAGTCCTTTACCAAAGTTCGCAATGCAGTAGCGGCACTCAATGCTTTTGTACAGGAGCACATTACAGGCATGCAGATTGTACAGGCATTTGCTGCGGAAGACAGAGAGTTTAACAAGTTTAAAAAGATCAACAAGGATCATCGGAATGCCAACATCAAAGCCATATTTGCCTATTCAGTTTTCTTTCCGGTGGTAGAAGTTGTTCTGGCAATGAGTATGGGATTTTTAGTATGGTGGATTGCGGGTAAGCAACTGGATGCAGGTTTGTTGGTTGCTTTTATCCTTTTTCTGAATCAGATTTTCAGACCATTGCGGGTGATAGCCGACAAGTTTAATGTGATACAAATGGGAATGGTTGCGAGTGAAAGAGTATTTAAAGTAATGGACAATGCTGATGTTGCAAACAATGAAAGTACTTATGCGCCGGCAAAAATTAATGGCAAAGTTTCATTTGATCATGTGTGGTTTGCATACAATGCAGATGAGTATGTGTTGAAGGATATTTCATTTACAGTGAATCCGGGTGAAACCATCGCATTGGTTGGCCATACCGGAAGCGGCAAAACATCTATAATCAGCCTTATCAATCGATTGTATCACATTAATAAGGGAGCCATTAAGTTGGATGATGTAGCAATTGACGATTATGAGTTGGCAAGTTTGCGTAGCAGTATTGGCGTGGTTTTGCAGGATGTGTTTTTGTTTTCAGGAACCATTTTAGAAAATGTGACCCTACGGAATGCAGCGATCAGTAGACAGCAAGTTGTTGATGCTGCTAAAATGATAGGTGTACACGATTTCATCATGACATTGCCCGGTAATTATGATTACAATGTGATGGAACGGGGAAGTACATTAAGTGTAGGCCAACGGCAGTTACTAAGTTTCATCAGGGCCTTATTGTACAATCCTTCTATTCTCATTTTGGATGAAGCCACCTCTTCCATAGATTCTGAAAGTGAGGCATTGATTCAACATGCTGTTGATACACTTATTTCAGGTAGAACTTCTATTGTTATAGCCCATCGTTTATCTACTATACGGAAAGCCAATAAAATAATTGTGCTTGAAAAGGGGGAGTTTAAAGAAATGGGAACCCATGAAGAACTGTTGGCTAAAGGTGGATTTTATGCTAAACTGCATGCAATGCAGTTTGACAAGCAGCAAAAAATGATGGTCTGATGAGTGATGAAAATACTAATATTGAACAAGAACCAAAGCCTGATTATGAAAAGGCAGAAATGGATCAATTGAGAGCCGCTTTGAAAAGAACACACAAGGAAAGATTCCTTATGGCCACAACCCTTTACAAAGTGCAAATGAATTTAAATAAGTCAAAAATTACCAGAATGCCTTATGTTCTTCCTGAAAAATAGATTTTATGGATGTTTTTAGGACAAATAAGGCAATTGCTTAAAGAAACAATAACAACAGAAATAAAATTAATCTCATTTTCCTTTTTGTCTTCACGCCTCAACCCTTATCTTTGCGCAAAATTTGAGGACAGGCATGACAATTAAAAGCATCAAACCTTTACTGGTAGCGGTTTTCAGCTTCTTTTTACTTACTTCTTCTACTTTGTGTTTAGCCAACGAAGGCGGGCATGAAGAGGAGAAAAAAGGTTTATTTGATGCTAACGAGGTCATTTTCGAACACGTTCTTGATGCCTATCAATTCCATTTTTTTTCTTATAAAAGTTCAAATGGTGAAGAACACCATGTTGCCATTCCTTTACCAGTACTACTATACTCGCCTCAACGTGGTTTTGATGCGTTCATGTCTTCCAATTTTCATCATGGACACGAAGCTTACAGAGGATATAAAGCTGCAGGTAACAAAATCAATCCGGTAAACGAGCATGGCGAGATTGATGCTTCCATTAAAGTGTACGATTTCTCATTGACCCGAAATGTTGTGCAAATGTTGTTGGCCTTGTTGTTATTGGTTGTTTTAATGGTAAAAATAGCTGGAAAATATGCACATGGGATCGGAAAAACATCTGCACCTACAGGTTTTCAAAATGCAGTGGAGCCGGTTATCACCTTTATAAGAGATGAAGTAGCCAAAACAAATCTTGGTCACAAATACGAGAAATACCTGCCTTATTTGCTTACCGTTTTCTTTTTTATATTGATTAATAACATTGTCGGTTTGGTCCCCGGTACAGCAAACGTTACTGGTAACATTGCGTTTACAGCAGTATTGGGTATTATTTCATTTGTGGTTATTACCCTAAGTGGCAACAAGCATTATTGGGGGCATATTGTAAATCCTCCTGTACCATTTGGTATTAAGTTTATCATGGTGCCGGTAGAAATCCTAGGCATTTTTACTAAGCCTTTCGCATTGATCATACGTTTGTTTGCCAATATGTTGGCAGGTCACATTATCATCATTTGTTTGGTGTCGTTGATTTTCATTTTTGGCGGATTGAATAAAGGAATTGGATGGGGTTTTTCTCCGGTTTCAATTGCCTTTGCAGTATTCATTTATTTAATAGAGGTATTGGTTGCATTCATCCAGGCTTTTATTTTCACTAACCTGACAGCGGTATTTATCAGTCAGGCTATTGAAGAAACACATCACGACGATGGACATGGTCATGATGATTCGGCTCATTAATCATGTGTTGTGATGACAAAAAAGTAGTTTTTTTAACCATTATAAAACGGTAATTATGGATTTATTAGTATTATTAAGCACAACTCCATGGGCAAATGCCGGAGGAGCTATTGGAGCAGGACTTGCAGCGATTGGTGCCGGTATCGGTATCGGTCAAATTGGTAAAGGTGCGGTAGAAGCTATCGCTCGCCAGCCGGAAGCTGTGAATGACATCCGCGCCAACATGATCCTTACAGCAGCCTTCGTAGAGGGCGTTGCCTTGTTTGCGGTAATCGCAGGTATCCTTGCGATGTTCGTATAGGTGCAAACTATTTACTGCATCTTAAGCAAAGGGCGGCGGATGCAGTATTTTTTAAAACTTATTTGTAACAGACTATAATATTTTTCTATGGATTTGTTGATACCATCGTTTGGATTGATATTCTGGACATTATTGGCCTTCCTCATCGTGTTTTTCATTTTGAAAAAATTTGCATGGAAGCCCATTTTAAATTCTTTAAAAGAGCGTGAGTTGGGAATAGCATCTGCTATTGCCTCTGCTGAAAGCATCAAGGCTGAAATGGCTACTATGAAAAGTGAGAACGAAGCCATTTTAAACCAAGCCAGAGAAGAGCGCAGCCGCATGATTAAAGAGGCAAAAGAAACCTCTGATAAAATGATCAGCGAAGCAAAAGAAAAAGCAAGAGCCGAGTATGACAGAATTTTGGCTGATGCCCAATCTGCTATTTTGCAACATAAAAATGCAGCTTTGATTGAAGTTAAAAATCAAGTAGGCAAGTTGGTGATTGAAGTGAGCGAGAAGGTACTTCGTCGCGAATTGGCCAACAAAGCCGATCAGGAAGGGTATATTAAGAACCTTGCTGAAGGTGTTAGATTGAATTAATAACTAAAAATTAAAAGTCGTCAGAACCGATCCATAGTATTTACACATGATTGGTTTTTGATCTTACTTGATTATATGCAAAATCCACGATTAGCTGGCAGGTACGCAAAAAGTTTGATAGACATCTCAGTTGAACAAAATCAATTGGATGTTGTGCATGGCGATGTGAAATATTTGCAAGCAGTATGTAAGAATAGCAGAGAGTTTGTTAGCGTAATGCAAAGCCCTGTTATAACTGCTGATAAAAAAGAACAAATTTTGATTGCTGTTGCTAAAGGAAAGGTTTCAGAACTTACGATGTCTTTTCTGAGTCTTTTGGTAAGGAAGAACAGAGAGTTTTTTCTCGTAGATATTATCAATGCAATCATAGAGCAATACAATGTAATAAAAGGTATTCATCGTGTAAAATTAACTACCGCCGTAGCAATTGGAGACGATGTGAAGAATACTTTTATTAGCAAAATCAAGAAGGAAACGTCTTTTGCTCAAATCGAATTGGAAGCTGTAGTAAACGAAGATATAATCGGTGGTTTTGTTTTGGAGTTTAACAACAACCTGATAGATGCTAGTGTTGCCCGTGATTTGAGAGATGTGAAAAAGCAGTTTGATCAAAACATTTACGTAGCGCAATTGAGGTAATTGATTTAGGTTGTAGGTTGATTGGTTTCAAATAATAATATAAGTAGATAAAAATATTTTCTTAACATATCCCGATTATTGAGGGAGAAAAAAAGTACAAGTATGGTTGACATTAAGCCAGATGAAATTTCAGCGATATTAAGGCAACAACTAGGCAATTTTAATGCTGCTGCTGACCTTGAAGAAGTTGGAACTGTATTACAGGTGGGTGATGGTATTGCCCGTATTTATGGTTTGAATAATGTACGCAGTGGTGAGTTGGTGGAATTTGAAAATGGCGTTAAAGCTATTGCATTGAACCTTGAGGAAGACAACGTAGGTGTGGTATTGATGGGTGAACAAACTTCTATCAAAGAAGGTTCAACTGTACGTAGAACACGCCAGATTGCCTCAATTAAAGTAGGTAATGGAATGGCCGGTCGTGTGATCAATATGCTTGGAGAACCCATTGATGGTAAAGGACCCATCACTGGAGACCTTTATGAAATGCCATTGGAGCGTAAGGCACCAGGTGTAATCTTCAGAGAACCGGTAAAAGAACCATTGCAAACAGGTGTAAAGGCAATTGATGCCATGATACCTATTGGTCGTGGACAACGTGAATTGGTAATTGGTGATCGTCAGACGGGTAAGTCTGCCATCTGTATTGATACCATCATCAATCAAAAAGAGTTTCATGCAGCAGGTAAAACTGTTTACTGTATATATGTAGCAATTGGTCAGAAAGCATCTACCATAGCGCAGGTAATGAAAACTTTGGAAGAAAATGGGGCAATGGCTTATACTACCATTGTTGCAGCTTCTGCAAGTGATCCGGCTCCTCAACAATTTTATGCACCATTTGCCGGTGCTGCTTTGGGTGAGTTCTTCCGCGATACAGGTCGTCCGGCTTTGATTATCTATGATGATCTTTCTAAGCAGGCGGTGGCTTATCGTGAGGTATCTCTTTTGCTAAGAAGACCACCGGGACGTGAGGCTTACCCTGGAGACGTATTCTATCTGCACAGTCGTTTGTTGGAAAGAGCTGCAAAGGTGATTTCTAAAGATGAGATTGCTGCCAAAATGAATGATTTGCCAGAAAGCATTCGTCATTTGGTAAAAGGTGGTGGTTCTTTAACTGCATTGCCAATTATTGAAACACAAGCAGGTGACGTATCTGCATATATCCCTACAAACGTTATCTCTATTACTGATGGTCAGATATTCCTGGAGGGTAACTTGTTCAACGCAGGTATCCGTCCTGCTATTAACGTGGGTATTTCTGTAAGCCGTGTGGGTGGTAACGCACAGATTAAATCCATGAAGAAAGTAGCAGGAACACTTAAACTTGATCAGGCACTTTACCGGGAGATGGAAGCTTTCTCTAAGTTCGGTGGTGATTTGGATCCTGCAACAAAAGCAGTATTGGACAAAGGTGCAAGAAATGTGGAAATTTTGAAGCAATTGCAATATTCTCCAATGACGGTTGAAAAGCAAGTAGCTATTATTTATCTTGGAACACAAGGATTATTGACTCAAGTACCAGTAAAAAGAATTAAGGAATTTGAAGAACATTTCTTAGTTGAAATGGACAATAAATATCCAAACCTATTGGTAGAATTTAAGAAAGGCAACTTGCCTGAAGAAGGTTTGAAACAAATGATAGAATTAGCTAAAAGTTTAATGGCGGCTTATAAGTAATTGTATATAATATATTTGATGATAAAAAGCGGCTCCAATTTGGAGCCGCTTTTGTATTTAGCATATATGCATTGTGCAACATTTCAATTGTTCCCATCAGCACCTTAAGAATAGTCATCGGAATTAAATTTATTTTAAAGCATCATCGTTTAAAAAATAATTTGGTTTATAAAATAAACTAGTCTATGTTTGCATTCTCAATTTTATTATGATGAAGCATATTGTTTTATTTGCCTTAATGATACTGATGGTTACATCGGCTTTTTCTCAAGTAATAATATCGGGTTCGGTAAAGGACGGAAAGGGAAATCCTGTTGCGGGAGCAAGTATTTCTATTAAAGACTCATATGATGGCACCACAACCGATTCGCTGGGGAAATTTTCATTTGCTTCAACAGAAAAAGGCGAACGATTTTTAATAGCAAGCAGTATAGGTTATATTGTTGTTGAAAAAAATATATTGCTAGCCGATAAGCCTGTTTTGCTAGCCTTTGTTTTTAAAGAGAAATTGGATGAGTTAAAGGCGGTAATGGTAACCGCAGGTACGTTTGAAGCAAGTGATAAAAAGCGGGCCGCAACGGTATTGAATACATTGGATGTATTAACAACCGGTGGAGCAAATGCAGATATTAGTTCAGTTGTAAAAACGTTGCCCGGGGCTCAGCAAATAGGCGAGGTAGAAGGCTTATTTGTACGCGGAGGAGCAGGTTATGAAACCAAGCAGTTTATAGATGGCACCATGGTCAATAATCCGTTCTTTAGCGGTGTACCTGACATTGCCCAACGCGGAAGGTTTTCGCCATTTTTATTTAAAGGAACCGTTTTTAGTACCGGTGGATATTCGGCTTTGTATGGTCAGGCACTTTCATCCGCACTTATTTTAGAGTCAATAGACTTGCCGGAGCGCACTGCTGCAAATGCTTCTATTTCTCCCATTTTTGCAGGAGCGGGTTATCAACAATTAGCAAAGGACAAAAAAAGTAGTTGGGGTATAAATTATGGCTACACCAATCTGTTGGTATATTTTAAAATTGTAAAACAATCGCCTGATTATTTTAAAATGCCTGCGTTTCACAATGCGGAATTTAACTACCGAGTAAAGACAAAAAAAGGAGGTTTTATAAAATACTATTCCACTTTTTCAACTAATAGTTTGGGTTTAAGAAGAGGTGATATTGATAGCCTTTATCTAAAGAATGCATTCGGATTAGAAAACATAAATTGGTACAATAACTTAAGCTACAAAGAAAGCATTGGCAAAGGTTGGAAAGTAAATGCGGGTGCAAGCTTTAGTACCAACAATGATGATATTTTTGGTCAGGTTCAGGATCAATTGAATAAGCAAAAGAGATTTCCATTGGCACAATGGATGGACAATAAGAACTTCGTTATAAAAAGCCGGCAGGACCTCTCGCAAATCAGGGCTGTATTTGAGAAAAAGTTGCCTGGAATTAGTACCGTTAGAATAGGAAGTGAGTATATGTTTGGGTACAACAAGAGCGATTACAATAATTATGTGGGAATTCTGAAAGATCATTATACTGCTGCATTTGCTGAAACAGATATTTATGTTACCAACAACATTGCCGCAAAGATTGGTGGCAGGGTAGAGCATTCGTCTATTATTAATAAAGCTAACATTGCTCCAAGATTGTCTATGGCATACAAGACTGGAAAGGATGCACAAGTTTCATTGGCCTATGGAATATTTTATCAGAAACCTGAAAACTTGCAACTTATTGGCTCTACACAATTAGGATATACAAAAGCCATCCATTATATAGCTAATTACCAAAAAATGAATGGTTCCTATACTTTCAGAATAGAGGCATTCTACAAGAAATATGAAGATCTGGTCAAAACATTTCCGGTTCTGAATAATAGTGGGTTTGGCTTTGCAAAAGGAATAGAATTGTTTTGGAGAGACAAAAAAACAGTTAAGAATTTAGACTATTGGATTAGTTATTCTTACCTGGATACCAAAAGAGATTATCTGAATTATCCGAACCAGTTGCAACCCAATTTTGCGGCTAATCATACTGCATCTTTGGTTACCAAAAGGTGGGTTACCAAATGGAGTACAGGTTTCAACTTTACTTACTCTTTTGCTTCAGGAAGACCTTTTTACAATTTCCAGCAGAACAATTCAACTGGAAAATTTCAGATCGCTGATCAGGGAAAAACAAAACAATTTCATACACTCGGCTTTAGTTTGAATTATGTAAGGCAGGTTAAAACCACCAACGCCGTACTTGTTGCTTCTGTAACCAATTTATTAAATAGAGATAACATTTTTGGATACAATTATTCTTATAGCGGACAATACAAAGAGGCGATAAGACCCCCGGCAAATCAGTTCTTTTTTGTTGGATTGTTTTTGAGTTGGGGTATAGATAGGACACAAGATGCTATTAATAATAACCTGTAAGAGTTATGAATGTAGTTTTAAACACAATGGATTAGGAAAGCGCTTAAGTGAAATCGGGATTGATTTCAATCAAAATAAGTTAAAATAAAAGAAAATAATTTTTTATACATTAAAACAACAACTATGGAATCGTCACAATTATCTGATACACCAGCTATCAGCAATGAGCAAAAGGAAGACTTGCTATGGCGAATGGCAAAGAAGAGGTCATCCTTTAAAAGGAGTTTCATTTCGTACTTGGCAGTAAATACTTTTTTGGTCGCCATCTGGTTTTTAACTTCCGGAGAAGAATCGTATTTCTGGCCGATATGGCCAATACTGGGATGGGGATTTGGAATGGCAATGCAATATGTTGATGCATACCATACCGATAAAATTTTCTCAGCTGAGAAAGAATTTCAAAAACTTAAAAACAAACAACAATAAAAACAAACAACATGAAAAAGTCATTATTTACAATTGCATTGGTTGCGATCAGCTTTTTATCATTTTCACAGAGTGAAAAATTTCAGAAAGCAATGGAACAAAATATTGCTCAATTTGATGCAGCTAAAACTGCGGCGGATTTCTTGTCGGTAGGATCCAATTTTGAACGCATTGCCGAAGCGGAGAAAAACCAATGGCTCCCGTATTATTATGCAGCGCTTTGCAACATATTTCGTGGATTTAGGGATGAGAAAAGTGACAAGGACGAAATAGGCAATAAAGCAGATGAACTGATTGCAAAAGCGGAAGGCATGGAACCCAAAAATTCAGAAATCGTTTTGTTAAGAAGTATGGCAGCAACCTTGCATATGCTCGTTGACCCAATGGGAAGATGGCAACAGTACGGTATGATGCAAAGAGAGGCAATGGAAACGGCAAAAAAACTAGATCCTTCAAACCCAAGAATTTATTATTGGGAAGGACAGAGTTTGATGAATACCCCTGCGCAGTTTGGCGGAGGAAAAGATGTAGCAAAGCCTATTTTTGAAAAGTCAATTGCTCTTTACAGAACATTTACGCCAGTAAATAATTTGTATCCAACATGGGGCAAAGAAATAACTGAGAAATTATTTGCTGAATGTAGCAAATAGGTCTTGTCGTTAGGCTTTGGATCTAAGATTTTCATTTATAAGCTGGCTACCTTTTTTCAATTAGTACTTCATTTCAACATCATTATGAAGATGGAAAACAACGAGAAAGATTTTTCACCACAGGAAAGTCTGCAGGTGATACAAGCAATGATAGATACAACACGTAATTCATTTGGCGACAGCAGCCCCTACTTCTTACTGTGGGGGTGGGCTGTTATGATTGCTTGCCTGGGGCAGTTTGTACTATTGTCAATTAATTATCCCGACAATTTTATTTCCTGGCTTTGTATTATCCCAATCACGTTGGTCATTCATTTTGTCATGCTTTCAAGAAAGGCAAAAAAGGAAAAAGTGAAGACGTTTATTGGGGAAGCAACAGGATATTTGTGGACAGCACTAGGATTGTGCTTCTCTGTATTTCCTATTATTTTTTCAAAAATTGGGTGGCAATATTGCTTGCCATTTTACATAATGATTTATGGAGTGGGAACTTTTGTTTCAGGTAAGCTGATTAACTTTAAGCCATTAATATATGGTGGTACAGGCTGTTTTATTTTGGCAGCAGTAACCCCGTATTTGCCATACGAATACCAATTATTGTTGGCAGCCTTATCGTTATTAATTAGCTATATCATCCCCGGTCACATGCTTCGGTCATTTAATAGAAAAACAAAATTATAAAAAATGGGAAATCAACCATCGTTTAATGAACTTGATAGCCTGAAGATTATTCAGCAGATGATTAATACTGCCAAAAAGGAGCAAAAAGATGATGGCAGCGGTTGGATTATTTGGGGGTGGATGCTTTTTGCGGCATCGGCATTGACCATTCTAAATATGCAATTTCAATGGTTTCAAACTTTTTTCTTTTGGAATGTTTTCGGAGCGTTCACCTTGTTGATGGGATTTTATGAAGCAGTAAAATCGCTTTTTTATCGAAAAACCAAGAAGGTAAAAACATATACCAAAGACATTTTTGAAAAACTGAACATTGGTTTTTTCATTTCCATTATGCTCACCATTTTTTCTATGAATACAGGGGTAAGTCCCACAAAAGGATTTCCGATTTTAATGAACTTATATGGCTTTTGGATACTTATTTATGCAACAGTGCTCAATTTTAAGCCTTCTATGATTGGTGCCTATGTCATGTGGGCATTGGCATTTACTTCGTTGTTTGTTGGTACTTTTCAATATGTAATGGTATTGCATGGTTTGGGCGTTTTATGCGGCTATATAATTCCAGGTTACATTGCTAAAAAGAGGTTTAATGACCAAAATATTGGCCAAGAGTAAAAAGCAAAAAAGTGTTTAAAGAATTAGATCCCATATTACATTCCCAATTGCGACTTGCAGTTATGAGTTTACTTATGAGTGTAAAAGAGGCAGAATTTACTTTTATAAAAGAGAAGACCAACTCCACAGCGGGAAACCTCAGTGTACAAGTGCAAAAATTAAAAGAAGCAGGATATTTAGATGTAATAAAGCAATTCAAAGACAATTATCCTCTAACTACTTGCTCGGTTACTAAAAAGGGCATTGATGCTTTTGAAAGTTATGTAAAAGCACTCCAGGAATATTTGAATGCCGGGAAATAGTTGTTATAGGATCACTCCTAAAAGATTGATCTGAGGATCTATTTTATATCTCCGATAAAACCAAGGATTTTTTAAACATACTATACTTGGTGGTGATAGCCTTTTAGATATATTAATAAAATTAAATAATAGTCACGTTTTCTTGAATTATTATTTGTTTTACTTTAATTTTTTCCTTACCTTGACGCCCTATTTCGCCATTTTCAAAATTAAACTATTGTCTATGAAGCGCTTATTATTGCCCGCATTCGCTTTTATTTTGCTTAATCAAATACAAGCCCAAAACGGTGTTTATATTATGCCGGGTGCTCAATTAGTTTGTGTTGGATCGCCTGTGATTACACTAAAGAATGTTTCTGAATTTGTAAATAAGGGAACTTTTGTACCTGGTAATAGTACGGTTGAAATTCAGGATAATGCGGTGACAACTTCTTTGGGATCAACTTCCGGCGGATCACCTATTCAATTTTATAACCTCACAGTAAATAGTTCAAAAGGCCTGAAACTGCGGCAAGACATCTCAGTAAATAACAACTTGAAATTTACTAAAGGCAATTTAAACTTGAAGAATAAAATAATACAACTTGCACCAACTGCAGTTGTATCAGGTGAAGGTGAAAGCCGCCGATTGCTGGACGAAGATGCGAATGATGGTCAGTTGTCAATTACGCAAACATTGACTACGACCCCAAACGTTAGTCCTGGAAATTTGGGTGTGAAAATAGTTTCTTGCACATCGCCTTTCGGAGTTACTACCATTAAGCGATTTTGTGGTACCCTTCCTATCAATGGTGTTACTACCGGGGTAATTAAGCGTTATTACAAAATCGCAAAGCAATTTAATTCGGGGCTTAATGCTAAAATTAATTTTTCATACCTGAAAGCCGAATTAAACGGTATTAATGCTTCTTCGGCAGTTTTATGGCGCTCAGCAGACAATGGCGTTTCGTGGGCATCTACAAATCCTGATGTAAGAGATACGGTCTCTAAATTTCTTCAAAAAGGGGGTATGAATAGCTTTGCAACGCTTTGGACTATTGGATCTCCTACAGGCAGCAGAATGCCCTTGATAGTAGAATCAATTAATGTAAAAGGAACTGAAAAGGGAAATGCTTTGACTTGGTCTATTGAAGAAGATTATCCATTTGACCATTTCATTGTGGAGAAAAGCAAAGATTTGTTGGCTTGGAATGGTATTGGAACTGTTGGAGCAAATGAAATAGCGGATGATTATAAGTTTGATGACCCTTTTTCCGGTGAAGCTTACTATAGACTAAAACAATTTGATAAAGATGGAGCAATTACTTTTTCAAAGGTTGTAAAAAGTTCAGAACCTATCAATAATGTTAGCATATTAATCTATCCAAATCCTGCAAGAAATTCTTTTAATGTACAATTTTCCTCAGCTTTTGAAGGGAAATCTCAGATCAGCCTACTTTCAGCTTCAGGTGAATTGGTACGTTCTATTCCCCTTTCAATCAATAAAGGGAACAACAATGTATTAATGAACGTACGAGGATTGTCCGCTGGAACTTATACGATCACCTTAAAAGAAAAAGGAATTGACTTAAACAAAAGAGTAATAATAGAATAATTTCGAATGTTATTCTTCTATTTTTTCGTCAGCAACATTTGCAAATACCCTTGAGCTTATTCTACGTAAAGGATTTTTCCTGTTGTCTTTGTAATTGTTCCTTTGATTTATGATGTCAATACATTCAAAAGTAGCAGCAATAAATGAAGTATGATCTGCTATCCCTTTTCCTGCAATATCAAATGCGGTTCCATGGTCCGGGCTAGTCCTTACAATTGAAAGTCCTGCAGTATAATTTACGCCTTCGCCAATTGACAATGACTTAAAAGGAATAAGTCCCTGATCGTGATACATAGCCAAAATACCATCAAATTTTTCGTGTTGCCCACGGGCAAAAAATGCATCGGCACTATAGGGTCCAAAAACCATCATGCTTTGTTTGGCTTCTTTGATGGCAGGCTTAATAATTGTTTCTTCTTCAGTTCCTATTAATCCTTCATCTCCGGCATGTGGGTTTAATCCAAGCACAGCAAGTCTTGGTTTGTCAATACCGAAATCTTTGATTATGCTATTGTTCATTAGTTTCAGTTTGCTTACGATAGCTTCTTTTGTTATGTGCTCAGCCAACCCGGTTATTGGAACGTGTTCCGTTAATAACCCAACGCGCATATTGCTGGCTACCAACAGCATGAGCACGTCCTTTACATTAAATGCATTTTTAAAATAAGGTGTGTGCCCTGTAAAGTTGAACTTGTCTGATTGGATATTCTTCTTATGAATAGGGGCGGTTACAAGCCCTTGAATAAAATTGTTTTGTAATGCATCTACTGCCGCCATCAAAGATTTTAAAGCATATGCACCTCCGGTTTCATTAAGCACCCCTGGTGTAATGACCACTTCCTCTTCCCATGTATTAAGCACATTTACTTGTTTTACACTCAGCCTGCTTAAATCTTTTACAATGCTGTAGCTAAAATTAATATCGTTGAGTGACTTGCGATAGAAATTGATACATTTGTTATTGGCAAAAATTACCGGAGTACAGAATTCAGTAATTCGGTTGTCACTAAGCGTTTTGATTAATAATTCGATACCTATTCCGTTAAGGTCACCGCTTGTAAATCCGATCACTGGTTTTGGCACTTCCATCGTTTGCTGGTTTTAGATTGGTAAAAGTAAGCAAATGTGAAATTTAATCAGGAAATGAAAACCATTATCAAAAAGTATTTTCTTTTATTAATTTTTCATTTCGCATTTTGCATTCAACATGGAGTATCGTTTAAAGAAATCTTTGGGTCAGCATTTTCTTAAAGATGAAAGTATTTGCAGGAAAATAGTAGATGCCCTAAATGAGCGTTCTTATGATCGTTTGCTTGAAGTGGGACCGGGCGGTGGCGCATTGACCAGGTTTCTATTACAAAACAAGGCGGCCGATTTTAAAGCGGTTGAATTGGATGATGAAAAGATCACTTATTTATTAACGTCATTTCCGGCTTTGTCAAATAAGTTAATTCATGAGGATTTTCTTGATATGGCTATGCCATTTGAGGAGGAATTTACAGTGGTTGGTAATTTTCCATACAATATTTCTACCCAAATACTTTTCAGAGTACTTGAATGGAAACAATTTGTACCCTGCGTTATTGGAATGTTTCAAAAGGAAGTGGCACAGAGAGCTGCATCTAAGGAAGGTAGTAAAGTGTATGGCGTTTTAAGCGTATTGGTTCAGGCATTTTACAAAGTGGACTACATGTTTGATGTGGATCCATCCTCCTTTAACCCGCCCCCAAAAGTAATGAGCGGGGTAATAAGGCTAACAAGAAGAGAAGACGTACCTGAAATGCGGAGCGAAAAAGCATTCTTCAATTTGGTGAAAACTGCCTTTAACCAAAGACGAAAAACCATGCGAAATGCAGTGAAAGGTTTATTTACACCAGAAGAATTGAAAGATGAATTGTTTTTAAGGCGAGCTGAAACACTTAGTGTAGAAGAATTTGCAGCCCTTACTTTTAGAATGAGTTAATTTTCAAATTTGCCACCGTGAAGCCCAAAATAATTATAGCTGCCCTTACTCATCAGATATTTTTAGATACCCTAACAAGTAAAGGATTTGATGTTTTGTATTTACCCAATATTACTAACGAGGCAATAGTAGAAAACTTGCAAGAAGTACATGGTTTGGTAGTTACTACACGAATTGTAGATAAAACAATGATTGATGCTGCACCGAAGCTAAAGTGGATTGGCAGACTGGGGAGCGGAATGGAAATGATAGACGTAGCATATGCAGACACTCGTGGAATAAAGTGCGTAAGTAGTCCTGAGGGGAATAGAAACGCTGTTGCAGAACATGCACTTGGGCTGTTGCTTAACTTGATGAACAACATTACCCGAAGCCATGAAGAAATAAAAAATAATAAATACCTGAGAACCGAGAATCGGGGTATTGAGCTTACAGGTAAAACAGTTGGTATTATTGGTTTTGGAAATACAGGCAGTGCTTTCGCCAAAATTTTGCAATCTTTCGGAGTAACCATTTTGGCATATGATAAATATAAGTTTGGATTTGCAAATGGAAATATTAATGAAGCTAACTTAGAACAGGTATGCAGGTATAGTGACGTTATCAGTCTTCACCTTCCACTTACACCTGAAACCAAACATTTTGCTAATGATTCATTTTTCAATGCTTTGCAAATGAAGCCATTCTTCCTTAATTGTAGCCGAGGTAAAGTGGCAGATACTAATGCAATCATAAAGGCACTTGACAATGGATTTATTAAAGCTGCGGGGCTGGATGTGCTGGAGAATGAACAGCTGACATCTTATTCTACTACTGAGACCAACCAATTAAAAAATCTTTTGCAGAGAAGCAGTGTGATTGTTACACCACACATAGCCGGTTATTCTGAAGAAGCATTTTTCAAAATGGCTAAAGTATTATTAGAAAAACTGGGAATAGCCTAAAATATCTATTTCTCCTTCAAACGCAAAATCGAAATCTTCCTGAAATTTCCCTTCAGCACATGAGGAAGATCCTATCCATTCTTTGCCATCAGCATAAGGGTTACAATTGTTCCAGGGACATTCTGCTATTGCCATCATTCCACCGTCACCACAAATTAGCTTAAATCCATAATACTCATTTTTGGATACGACTAATGGAGAAAATACAAAAACAATCCATTGTTTTTCCATTGATTGAGTGATACTCATCTTGCATTCAGCTTTTTTTTCTTTCCAGGCATGATGGATGGCATCAAACGCATAAATACTAAGGGTAGCCTCCGGAAAACCATGAATATGCGAAGCGAATAGTTTTATGTTATTAAAAATTCCTGATACCGGTATTTTGAAAGACTGACCAGCATAATATTCTGTACCATTATTACACTTTCCTACCCAATAATGAGGACCAACTTCCTTAATTCCAAAATTTACGATGGATGCAGGAATAACATTAGGTTTTGAAAAACGCATGCTTATCAGGTTTTCTGGAGAATTACCAAATACTAAGCCACTAAGCAGCTAAAATTGTTAAACAACCTTCTTTTATTTCTTAAATTAATTTGCTTAGGCGGCAAGAAATGAAAGAAAATATTTATGATTTTCTTATTTTTGCCCGATGCAACGCTGCAACTACTTGTGGCGTTGTATTTTTTTTACCTGTTTTAAACCCATTTTATGAGCGAAGTAAACTACGTAACCCAAGAAACGTTTGAATCAATGAAGCAGGAACTTCAGGTGATGAAAGGTGTTGATCGACCTGCAGCTTCCCGGGCTATCGCCGAAGCCCGTGAGAAAGGTGACTTGAAAGAAAATGCAGAATACGATGCTGCTAAGGAAGCACAAGGCATGCTTGAATCAAAAATTAAGCAATTGGAAGGCATTATTGCCAATGCAAAAATTGTAGATACCAATAACATTGATACCAGTAAGGTGACTATTCTAACTAAAGTTACCATAACCAACATGGCCACCACAAAATCTGTCACGTACCAAATTGTAGGCGAAAAGGAAGCAGACCTTAAGCTTGGAAAAATATCGGCATCATCCCCCATCGGGAAAGGGTTGATAGGAAAAACCATAGGCGAAATAGCAGAAGTGCAGGCACCAAATGGTATCATGAAATTTAAGGTTGAGGATATCTTCATTTAAATAGTCGAACATTATTAATTTTAGCCGGGTCACTCCGGCTTTTTTTATTATCAAAAACATTTTAATTCAGCTAAAAATTCTTTCCATGAATATTTTTTCAAAAATCATTGCAGGTGAAATTCCTTCTTACAAAATAGCCGAGAACGATAAATTTTTTGCATTCCTTGATATCAATCCTGTAAAAAAGGGACATACTTTAATCGTTCCCAAAATAGAAGTTGACAGAATTTTTGATGTACCGGATGATTTTCTTGCTGAGATTTTGGTATTTGCCAAACCCATAGCTAAGGCTATTGAAAGGAGTTTTTTCTGCGACAGAGTCAATATGATTACAGTTGGGCTTGAAGTTCCTCATGCCCATATCCACCTGATACCTACCAACCATTCCGGCGATGTAGATTTAGGTAATAAAAAATTAAATCTATCAAAGGAAGCATTTATAGAGATTCAGCAGCTAATTATTCAACATCTTTAAGCGAGAAATAGGTTTGGTTTCATTTTGTTGAATAAATCATCAATAATTGGAAACTAAAATATTAAAAGCAGCAACTCCCAACGGATAATAATTACTTTTGCACTTCAAATCAGTATTTAGAAAAGCAAACCATCAACATGCAGAAAGACACGGTCATTTTCGATCTCATCAACAAGGAACTTGAACGCCAACGCCACGGAATAGAATTAATAGCCTCTGAGAACTTTGCCAGTATGCAGGTAATGCAAGCGATGGGCACTGTACTTACCAATAAATATGCAGAAGGTTACCCCGGCAGAAGGTACTATGGTGGTTGCGAGATTGTAGACCAGGTAGAACAATTGGCTATAGACAGGGCGAAAGAAATATTTAACTGTGAATATGCTAACGTACAGCCTCATAGTGGTGCGCAGGCAAATGCTGCCCTTATGCTCGCCATATTGCAACCCGGTGATGCTATTCTTGGTTTGGACCTTAGTATGGGTGGACACCTGACGCATGGCAGTGCTGTAAACTTTAGCGGCAAATACTACAAGCCTCATTTCTATGGCGTAACACGCGAAGAAGGATTGGTGGATTATGAAATGTTGGAATCAAAAGCAAGGGAAGTAAAACCAAAGCTGATTATTTGTGGTGCAAGTGCCTATAGCCGCGATTGGGATTATGCGCGGATAAGAAAAGTAGCTGATGAAGTTGGTGCATTTGTATTGTGCGATATGGCACATCCTGCCGGGCTTATTGCCAAAGGTTTATTGGCTAGTCCGTTTGATCATTGCCACTTTGTAACATCAACAACTCACAAAACTTTGCGTGGTCCACGTGGAGGCATTATATTGATGAAGAAGGATGTTGAAAATCCTTTTGGATTAAAAGATGTAAAAGGCAATACCCGTATGATGAGCAACCTCATAGATATGGCTGTGTTTCCAGGTACACAAGGTGGTCCTTTGGAACATGTGATTGCTTCTAAGGCTATAGCTTTTGGAGAAATATTGTCGGATGATTTTGGTATTTATACAAAACAGGTGATTGCCAATGCGCAGGCAATGGCTAAGGCGTTTGTAGATAAAGATTATAAAATCATCAGCGGAGGTACAGACAATCATCTGATGCTGATAGACCTTCGTAACAAAAATATTAGCGGAAAAAAAGCTGAAAATACCTTGGTAAAAGCAGATATAACACTCAACAAAAACATGGTGCCGTACGATGACAAGAGTGCGTTTGTAACCAGTGGCATTCGTATAGGTGTACCTGCCATAACCACCCGTGGCATGACAGAAGAACACATGGGTTTTGTAGTAGACGTAATAGACCGAGTACTGATGAATGCTGATGATGAAAATACGATAGCGCAAGTAAGAAAAAATGTAAATGAGTTTATGCTTCAATTTGCATTGTATCCGGAGTTGGGGTAAAAGTAGAAGGTATGATGTATGATATATGATGTAGGATGTATGATGAATGATTTGGAATGTATGATTTGGAATGTATGATGTATGGGAGGACAGAAGAAAATTCCCCATTCACAACTCACCACTGACTACTGACCACTAACCATTAACCATAAAAATTTCAAATTAATGATACAAAGAATTCAATCTGTCTATCTTTTGTTGGCTGTAGTAGCAGGATATGAAATGATCAGTTTACCGCTTTATAAAGCAACATTGGTATCAGGAGTAGAAACTACTTTTTTAGCAACGGAATCGCTGCTCCTATTTGCTTTATCCATTGTAGCAGGCTTGTTGGCATTGGTGACCATATTCCTATTCAAAAACAGAAAATTGCAATTGAAACTGTCAGTATTGGGGGTTTTTCTTTCAGCAGGATTGATCGCCTTGGTAGTTTATCAGTTTGGCACTTTTGGCAAAACGCCTGACGTAGCCAAAACTTCTTACGCATGGGGGTCATTATTACCCATTGCCATGTTTATTCTCTTTATACTTGCGTGGGGCAATATCCGCAAAGACGAAAAGTTGATCAAGAGTTTGGATCGGTTGAGGTAAATGTTGAAAGCGGACGTCCTTCGAAATTAATATGCGCTGCCAAAGGTTGTGTCCTCACAACCGTTATCACTTCTATTATTTAGACAAGTATAAATAATTTGCGTCTCTGCAGGTATTTTTGTGCCACTGTTGGCATTCATCACCAACAGAATGCATATTGGGCAAGTCTTGAAGGTGAGAAACACCTGCATGAACAGTACTTTTTTGTGTTTAAATAACATTGAATAGCATTGACTAAAAGAATGTACAAAGAATTTATTTATAGGGTTTTTCTCCCGGTTTGTTTGGGAGCTGGTATTTATGCTTTTACAGAAAAATATACATACCTGAATGATGTAAAAAACTACTTGCCTGATGGTCTTTGGGCATTCGGTTTTGTTTCATGTTTATTGCTTATCTGGAACGAAAAAATTAACACCTTCTGGATGGTAATGGCATATAGCTCTTTTATAGTTTTTGAGTACTTACAAAAGATAGAAATTATTGGAGGAACAGCAGATGTCTATGATATATTTGTCTATTTTGCGTTCTCATCCTTAGCCATTGTAGTTAATAAATTAACCGTTTTAAAAAAACAACATCTTGAAAAATTTCAGTAAACATTGTATGTCCTTGACAGCTCTTTTCGTTTTCATTTGCATTGGTATAGCAAGTACTCCTTCTAAGAAAAACATGACTGCCGAAGGTGGTCAGGTGCCCCCTGATTTTAAAGGGTACACGGGTACTTTGGTAATAGTAAGCAGTGTAAATAGTTGGGATAAATATGCTAAAAAGGCATTTGAAGAAAATTATCAAGGTAAATACATATTTGTTAGGTTGAATGAGATAAATGCCAAATGTGCCGACAAGGAAGAGTATAGATACATCATGGGTAATAATCTAACTACCACTTCAGAAGTTGGTGGCAACTTTTCTTATACGTCTTCCGAAAGCTTATGTATGGTTGACCGACAAACTAATAAGTCATATTGCACAGGTTCTTCAGCTTTTTATGCAAAACAATTGAAGGTATATGCTGAGGCGTTGGAAGAAGCCAGAAAGTAGTTGCTGATATTTTTCCCAATGAAAAATCTTCCAGAAAGTAAAGGATAATCGTTTTGCCACTGTTGCTGTATGCATCACCTATAGCCTGCATAATGGGCAAGACTTGCAGGTGAGAAACATCTGTAAGGGCAGAAAAATTGATCTCCAATACTAGCATATTTTTTATATTGTGCCTAATAACATAAATACAAACGTTAGGCAAAATTCGGCGGGGCAACTCATCACTTTATTATTTATGGCAAAACTTTCTAAGCTGGAAAAGAGAATTATTTTGACAATACTAATGCTTGGAACATTGGCAAGACTTGTATCAATTGGCTGGACGTTTCTTTTTTACTTTTGGATATTTATTCCATCATATGCCATCCTTTTTCTTGGACAATTTTTTATCGTTTTGGATGGGAAT